>JADLDX010000723.1 GCA_020846515.1 Pirellulaceae bacterium | reverse complement strand
TGAGATGACTTGACCGTCGGACAGCGGAATGGGGCGGCCCTCGACCGATGGGTAGGTGGTATTGGCCACGTCATCCCCGAGAGCACTGAAGACGGTAGCGTGGATGTCGGCCGGTGTGACAGGTCGTTGCTTGGGATACGCGCCGATGGAATCGGAGGCACCGACGACCTGACCACCTTGGATGCCACCACCGGCCAGCAGTACGCTGTAACAGGCCGGCCAATGATCGCGACCAACGTCGACGTTAATCTTTGGCGTGCGACCGAACTCGCCCATCCACACAACCAAGGTCGACTCCAACATCCCACGCTGCTCCAGATCATCCAGCAGAGCCGCATACGCCTGTTCCATCGGTGGCACCAGCCGATTTTTCATCGCATTAAAATTATCTTTGTGGGTATCCCACGTGATACTTGGACCATTAACGGTCGTCACAAACCGCGTGCCTGCTTCAACCAAACGTCGGGCCAGCAGGTGTGACTGCCCCCAACTGTGTCGACCGTACATCTCACGCGTCTTATCGGACTCCTGGGCCAAATCAAATGCCTTGGCGGCTCGTCCCGACTGCAGGAGCGTCACCGCTTGTTGATTCAAGTTGTCGATCTCATTGGCATCGTCAGTCACAATGCGCGAGCTATTGGGAGTCAGTCCTTTCAATAACTCTAAACGATCTCGCAGTTTATCGGCACTGATAACCGATTCATCCAGTCCCAGGTTGCGGACTTTGAACCCTTTCGCATTAGGGTCATCGTTGAGCACGAAGGGGTCGAAGCGCGGTCCTAAACAACCGCCATATTGTCCCGGGGTGATGTAAGCTTTGCTGTCGCAATGCGGCGCTGGCGTGATCACATAAGGTGGCACATCGCCCGTGAACCCATCGCGCAGGGCCAACCAACCGGCCAGCGTGCCGAAACAGGGTATATCGGTGCGGCTAGGATTGATCAGGGTACTATCGATCGGATAAGGACGTCCAGCGGTTGCCCAATACATTCCGGCATTGTGGCTGCTCTGCTTATGATGAACCGAACGCACCAACGCCACTTTGTCCATACGCTGGGCCATGCGCGGCAACAGTTCGCTGATATGCACCCCAGTTACGTTCGTGCCAATTGTCGAGAATTCACCGCGGATGTCGGAGCCTGCATGGGGTTTAGGATCCCACAAATCGATATGGCTGGGCGCGCCGCAGTTAAAGATCAAGATGACCGACTTGGCTTTGCCACTACGAGTTGGAGCAGCGACGGCCGTGCGCGCCCAAGCACTGCACAGTGACATCACTGCAGCTCCCGATCCCGCCAACCAACTCCGTCGTGCTAGTCGCATTCTTTGCTCCTCAGTCGAAAACTATCTCAGGGTCATCTCAGCGTCATCAAACCCAGACGTCATGCAATCACTACTATGCATGTGGACGCGTCCACGTGCCTATCATGCCAAAATATCATCGATTGGTTGACCATAGTCCAACTCCAGTCGCTTGCGGGTGGGCAGAGCAAGTTGTCGTGCATCCAGTCCCAACAGTTTCAGCGTGGTCGCATGGATGTCGGTAACATAGTGTGGCTGTTCAGCGGCATGGAAACCGAGTTCGTCGGTTGCCCCATGCACATAGCCGGCTTTAACACCGCCACCGGCCATCCAGATGGTGAATCCGTGTGGATGATGATCGCGGCCTGTGCCGGCTTTATTCAGACTGGTCACTTCCAGTGCCGGTGTACGCCCAAACTCCGTTGCGCAAACAACCAAGGTATCCTGCAACATGCCACGCTGCTTTAAATCCTTGATCAAGCCCGCTAGTGGTTTGTCGACTCGGCCACAGGACCTGGCATGCAGCTCCTTGATATTGCTATGCGAATCCCACTCGCCATAGTCGCTCAAATAGACCAGCGAAAAACGGACGCCTCGTTCGGCCAATCTCCGCGCAGTCAATAAACGCTTGCCGTACAATTCCGTCGCGGGATTGTTCATGCCGTACAGTTGCTGTGTCTCTGCCGTTTCTGAAGCCAGGTCGAGCACTTCTGGTGCCGACATCTGCATACGATACGCTAACTCGTAAGCCTTCATGCGGGCTTGCAATTGGTCATCATCGGGATGTTTCTGCGCAGTGGCTCGATTCCACGCATCGATGAGTGCAAATTGTTCTTTCTGCTCGTGCGCCGTCACGCCACCGGTGCGGCGACCAAAAGGCAACGGGTTGCTGGGGTCAAGCGATAGTTCGATACCCGCATGTGCAGGTCCTAGATAATTGGCGTCAAAATTACGCTTAACCCGCGTATCTTTGTACTGCCCTAAAAAGACAAACCGTGGCAGATTTTCATTGATACTGCCCAGACCATAAGAGATCCAGGAACCGATGGTCGGTTGTTGTTCGTCCAGCGAATGTCGGCCGGTATGAAATTGAAACTCGGCATTGTGATCGTTGTCGGTCGTATACATCGATCGCACGATGCACAGATCATCGACGACACTGCCCAGATGCGGCAACCAATCACTGACCTCAATGCCACTTTGGCCACGCCGCTGATAGCCGATCTGCAGAGGCATAATCTTGGAGATGACCTCCCGATCAAAGCCCACCCCCGATCGCGAACGTTCCAGATAGATCGGCAACTTCTGCGGATTGGATAATCCCGTTTCATCGTAGGTCTTGCCCGCGAATTTATTGAGCAGTGGTTTGGGATCAAACGTTTCCAAGTGGCTAACGCCGCCGGACAAAAATACCCAAATAACATTTTTGGCGCGAGCTTGAGGCTTTGAATTAGCGCCTAGACCTGCCGCCTGATCAGCGGGGCTAGTCGCGCGGACGATACCGTCGTCCATCAGCAGACTACCAGCCGCCAGAGAGCCAAAGCCCATGCCCAGTCCGCTCATAAAACCGCGGCGGTTCACGCGCCCACAAAACGTAGAAGTGATCTTCGAGTTCATGCGATTCACCTTACGCTCACAAAATCGTTGTGATTGAATAGAGCCATGATCAAATTTTCGCGGGCCCGTTGGTGACGATCCGAGGACGGGGGTTGCACGTCTGAGACTGGTTCTGCCGGCTTGGTTGTGCTGGTCGGCTGAGTTGTGCTGGCTGGCTTACTTTCGCTGGTCTGGTCAACCGTGGCCGATTGGACGGAGGAAGTCTGTTCAGCCAAGAACGTTAGACTGGCTTGCAATTCAGACTCGCCGGCTGGACGACCAAGCAAGGTCTCAAACGCCAACTGCACAAAGGCCACATCGTTACTGCCAGAATCAGTTGCTGTGTCAATCACTGGGTCAGTGCCTGGGGCCTCAGCAGATGGTACGGTGCTGGCCTCCGCACTTGTTGTAGTACTTGGTGCTGCGTGTTTCAGATCAGCGGATAACTTGGCAGCGCATACGCGGCCATAATGGACCAGCAGTTCGCTATTGGCCAGGGCCAGCGCCTGCGAGGGCAACACAGTACTGGTGCGACGATAACAATCGCAAACGTTGGCTCCATCAAACGTGCTCAGGAACAGCATCTGGGATTCACCGTGCAACGTAAAGTACAAACTACGTCTGGGGCTTTTGATCCATTGGTCGACATCGATCTCGCGACCGCCAAGCGAACTATCCAGCACACCACTACAGGCCAGCACACTGTCGCGCACCACTTCGGCTTCCATGCGCCGAGTTGGAAAACGCCAGTAGGTTCGATTATCCCTATCGACTTCTATATTGGGATGCTGGGCACCTACCCCTTGCTCAGCAACCCGCTCATTACCTTGCTCTGTAACTTGCTCAGCAATATAAGAACTGCGGCGATAGGCAGCGCTGGTCACCATCAGGCGATGCATGGCCTTCATGCTCCAGTGCTGGTTCATCAACTCAACTGCCAACCAATCCAGTAGTTCAGGGTGCGTCGGAGTTTTACCTTGAATGCCGAAGTTGTCGACAGTTTCCACCAGTGGGCTGCCAAAGTGCCGCAGCCACATGTGATTGATGGCGATGCGTGCCGTAAGCGGATTCGTGCGACTGCCCAACCACTGGGCCAGCGCCGTGCGCCGCCCTGTCGATTGCGTCGGGTACTTGGGCGACAGCTGACTGTAGGTCGCCTCGTTGCTAGCCAACTTGGCGCGAGCAGCATCCGAGGCGGTGCGTGCTGTCGTCAACTTCTGCAGCTCAGCCGCTGCGGCCTTCTTGAGCTCGGCCGCTTTGTCTGCTTTCCCTGCAGTGTCTGCTTTGCCTACAGACACTTCCGCTACAGCTCGTTCGGCCAAGATCAACGCTTGCTCGGCCGCCAAGCGGGCATGTTCAGCCGCAAGATAGGCCGCCTGGTTTTCAGCCACATGCGCCACCTTTGACTTTTCCAGCACCTCAGCAGTCGGTACTTCAGCAGTAGCGTTACCGCCGCCGCGCAGATAACCCGCGTCGTCGGCCGCGATGCGTTGTTGAAGAGCCTGTTGTTTGGCCACGGCCACCGCATGCGCGGCGCGCGACAGTTGTTCAGCCATGCGCGCGTCGTCGGCCGCGCGCTGGGCAGCCAGTAGTTCACCGACGGCAGGTTGATTGCTAGCCGTAGCTGGGCCCGACGAGGCCGCCTTTAATCCCACCAATTTTTCTAGCGCCCCGCTGGCCAATTGCTCAGCCGCCAACAGTGCTTTTTCGGAACTGGTGACTTCTGCCTGCCTGGCGTCGAGTTCTTCCTGGCGCAGAAAGTCCTTTAACCCAGGGTAATATGCCGTAGGCGGTAACTTGACAGTCCGAATCGCAAAATCCGGCGAGGTCAATGAGCGCGGTGGTCCGCAATCGACCGGCGGTTTTCCTTCGATGCGATTGCGCGCATCGCCGCCACGAAACATAAACGTTTGCGCGTCAAGCTTCTCATCGAAGATCCGAATCGCACCACTCTTAATGGGACCATAACTTTGTGCGTACACATACTTTTTAAACGGACCAGGATCCGCTTCACCAGCTACGCGTTCATGTCGCAGCTCTAAGGGTTCAAAAAAAGCGCGGAAGCGACAGTAATCCTC
>JADLDX010000722.1 GCA_020846515.1 Pirellulaceae bacterium | reverse complement strand
TTTAATCGCCCGTAACAGTAGAGGTCGCTATGCTTATCGGCTGAATAGTTACCACCCCCTTCGTCGATCTTGTCGCAGCAGTCCTTGAGGATGGTGCGAACTTCGGTCCAGGCCAAGCCAGGATTTACCGACAGGATCAATGCACAAACTCCGGCTGCACCCGGACAGGCGCTCGACGTGCCTCCAAAGGCATTTGTGTAATTGCCTTGGCTATCTCCGTCAGACAGCCGGCCCGAGTTGTACCCTGCCCCACCTCGGCGGTCGACAGTCCAGATGCCGGAGGTCAGCTGTTCGGGATGTCCTGTGACTGGAAAACCAAAGTCGTTGCTGGGGAAGCAGCACCAGACAGCTTTACCGAAATCACTGTAAACGCTTCGAGAGCCACGGTCATTACAAGCGGCCACAGCCACAACTTTTTCGTAGCTGGCGTAGCCATCGAAATCAACTTTCTCATTGCCATTGCCGGCGGCAAACAAGATGATGCACCCCAGGCCCTTGCGACCGCGGGTCACTGCATAATCGATGGCATCGCGAGTACTGTCCGGTAGTGGCCAGTCGGTTGTATGCAGCGGATCATTGGCATCAAACCAGTCGCCATCGGGAGGTCCCCAACTGCAAGATATGATATCTGCGCCATTGTCGACTGCCCATTTGAAGGCTTTGCCTTCTTGCACCGAGCCTAGATTGACATCCGAGCGAATCGGCATCAGCTTGGCATCGGGGGCAACCCCTGCCGCACCATCGATACCCGCTGCACACGCAACTCCTGCGCAGGCAGTACCATGTTCATCGCTGGCCCGTCTGGGGCGTGGATCACTGGACGAAGAACGTACGTCCAGCGACGCGACAATTTTACCAGGCGTTGAGAATTCAACGTGATCGATATCCACTCCATCATCAATTACGGCAATCGTAACACCAGCGCCACGCGAGATGGCGTGTGCAGCATCAACCTGAGCATGTTGATTGATGGTCATGCCGTTAATTGTCGTCGATCCCAAATGCCACTGTTGCGGAAAGAAACTTTTGTGTTCTTTGGGACGTACCAATTCGGGATGGCAAACTTCCACATCGTCTCGATCGAGCAGTTTATTGGCGATATCGAAAATGCGCTGGCCTGTTCCCTCGGTGGCTTGCACAAAGAAGGCATTGACCGCAAACTCCAATTTTTCTTTGATCGCCAAACTCGCATCGCGGATGATACGCTCGCAGTCTTCCGCTTCGAGACTATCGACAAATCGCACATAGATGTTTTCGGTGTAGAGCACTGGCGACTGGCTGCCTGCATCGACGAGCACTCCGCCGGCAAATCGCACGTCGGGGAATGCTCGCAAGGCGATTTTACGACTCTCCATCGCGGCCTTTTTCTCACCAGTGGGCACGCGATAAATTTCGATTCCCGCCTCGGGAAACGTATACATCAATTCACAACCCTGCAGCTCCGCTTCAATAGGCTGCCGCACGTTGGAACGCGAACCAATCGGCTTTTGCGAACGCGTTCTCACTGCGATCAGATCTTTGCTTTCAACTAGTTCAAGCTTCTGACCTTGTTTTCCACCAAATCGCGCCACAGGCATTTTTAAACTCCTAATTTCCACGCATAATCAAAAGGGGATCGTTCAAGTTGCGTATCGTTTATGGCAAACATGTGAGCAAACACAAGTCGCGACAAAGGCATAGTCATAGTCATCACATGACATAGTCATTTCACAAGACGTAGTCATTCCCTGTCCCTGTGGACTAAACCATCTGACAGTAGCGGCGGACACTTAATCCCGAATCGGACGTGACGAAGTGTCTATTATATAGACGCCGCTCCAGTCAAAAATAAAAAAATGGCGCCAGTTTGTTGCTTACGTCAGCCACGCAACGGAATCAGGGTAATTTCAAACGCATTACGGGAGTCTAAAAATACCTATGCCCCATCCCACGCTGTTTCAAATCAATACGCGTGTTTGGCTGACCAAACTCTCTCGTGGGCTTGGGCGAACGGCTACGCTGGACGATATTCCCGATGACGAGCTGGATCGATTGGCAGCCATCGGCATACAGTGGTTGTGGATGCTGAGCGTCTGGCAGACCGGCGCGCGTGGCCGTCAGGTTTCGCGCAGTCACCCTCACTGGCGCAGCGAGTTTCAATCGACACTGACCGATTTGCAAGAAGCGGACATTGCCGGTTCGGGCTTTGCTATCACCGACTACGTAGTGCATCAAGAATTGGGTGGCCCAGCGGCCTTGTCCCGGTTGAGAACGCGTATGGCCGAGCGAGGCTTGCGGTTAATGCTCGACTTTGTGCCCAATCATACGGCTCTGGATCATGTTTGGCTTGAGTCCCATCCAGAACACTTCGTCACTGGCACCGAAGAAGACTTGCGTCGCGCCCCTCAAAATTTTACAGCGCTCGAGGTAGCCGGCCAGCGACTGGTGCTGGCTCATGGTCGCGATCCGTATTTCGATGGCTGGCCCGATACTTTACAGATCAACTATGGTAACACGTCCACCCAACGCGCCATGCAAGCCGAACTTCAACGTATCGCCCAGCAATGCGATGGTGTGCGTTGCGATATGGCGATGCTGATTCTACCCGAAGTGTTCCAGAGAACTTGGGGAATAACCACTGAAGCTTTCTGGCCTACGGCCATTCAGCAAGTAAAAGATCGCTGGCCAGATTTCTGCTTCTTGGCGGAAGTCTACTGGGATCTTGAAGGGCAATTGCAACAGCAAGGCTTCGATTACACATACGACAAGCGGCTATATGACCGCCTGCTGGCTGATGCAGGACCGAACCAACCCCAAATGTTGCATGCTCACTTTCGCGCCGAAGAAGTTTTTCAAAACAAATCAGCCCGCTTTCTCGAGAACCATGATGAACGGCGTATCGCCAGTGCGCTCGACATAAGAAAACATCAAGCCGCCGCATTGCTCACTTACCTATCACCGGGCTTAAGGTTCTTCCATCAAGGTCAATGGGAAGGTCATCGACAACGCATCTCGCCTCACCTGATTCGTGCTCCGGATGAGCCGGCGGATCCAGCCATTAGCCAGTTCTACCAGGAACTGCACTCTGTGCTAAACACACCGACCTTACGTAACGGCCAGTGGCAATTGCTAAATTGTGGACCTGATCATAGCGGTGACAAAACCTGGTCGAACTTTATTGTGTTTGCCTGGCAAGGCATGCTTGACGATCGATTGCTAGTGGTCGTCAACTACTCTCCTGATCGCAGTCGGTGTCTTGTGCGCCTCCCGTTTACTGACTTGTCGGACCATGACTGGATGCTAACCGACCAACTCAGCCCCGCAGCCCACGCCTGGCGTGGTCAGGACCTCACTGGCGGTCTGTATCTGGAGGAACCTGCCTGGCGCGCCGCGGCGTTTAAACTCGAGAAAGTCACGCAGCCGCGCACACTGGGCGGTACAGACAAGGCCGAATGAGTCTCTTGGGGCGGCAAGCGTGTTTGCGCCCCTTGGACTATGTGTGAGAGCCTAAGCTAACCGAACCTGTGATTCAGCTCTGCAGGTTTACGTCAGCCACTTATCGAACCAGTCGAAGGCTTCTGTTTGCATCGCCTGATCGAATTTGTGAGGGCCTGGATGGAACGAACATCGATACTTTTCCACACTGTTGGCTTTTGTGAAGACCTCTTTCAGGATGTTGTCGGCGCGTTCCATTTCAGGCACGGTGAAGAGTTGATCGTGCGTATTGTTTAGGACTAATGTGGGCAGAGGAGCCCGAAGTCCCAGGATTTCCGGATAATCGAGATCGCGTGGCAAACTGGGGATGTAAATCATCCAGGTATGCGTGTGGCATTTATGCAAGAGATAGTCGCGCCAGGTTGACATCATGCCCACGCAGCAGGCACATCGAATGCGGTCATCTAAACCACCGAGATAAACTGTACGCAAGCCTCCGCCAGACAAGCCAGCGCAACCTACGCGCTGGTCATCAACGTCATCGCGCGAACATAAATAGTCAAGTGCTCGTTGATCTTCGGAGGTGAACACGCCCGGCCAGGTGGTCCCAGCGCACAACAGGCTCTTGGCCATTAAATGCTCGTGTTCACTAGCAAAGCGATTGTATATCTCGATCGATGCTTCGGAATCATCGTCGACAGGTGGTACCTTTTTGCGAGCCGCTTCGGCTACGTCTTTCATTAACACGCGCCGACTGGCGAATGCGTAGGTATCGTGGACCAGCACAACATAGCCACGTTTGGCCAGTGTGTTGGCCCATGCCTGGCCACCATAGTAGTGCTGTTGATGCTTCACCATCAGAGGATGCTGTGGCGTGGCTCCACGCGTGATCTTTTCATAACCAAAGTATTTGTTTCCTCCATGGTCATGGAGAGCCAAGACGGCCGGCAAACGGCCCCGAGCCTTTTCCGGCTTTAGTAACATGGCCTGCGTGCGCGGGCCGTAAGGCAATTGCCAACTGACTCGTTCTGCGGCCACACCGTCGACGGTACCCACCTGTTCGACTTGCACGTCTGCAATCGGTTGATGGTCTGGTTGCATCAGACAATCGAGCAATCGCGACCGAGCTTGCATGCGCCACTGTTGGATGTCTTGGAATTGCGGTTGACGATAGGAGAGTCGCGCTGGTTTATCGCCGACTATATTTGCTGCCCAGGGACCATAACCACCGATCATATTGGGCACGACATCCTCCGGCAGGCTGTTGGTA
Source organism: Pirellulaceae bacterium (assembly GCA_020846515.1). Taxonomy (GTDB): domain Bacteria; phylum Planctomycetota; class Planctomycetia; order Pirellulales; family Pirellulaceae; genus Aureliella. The sequence continues at coordinate 5,403 of JADLDX010000722.1, read as the reverse complement.
GATTGCATAGTGACTTCTGAGGCGAACGTTGCCCCTGATTGGTTGTCTGGTGCGGTATCGATCAGCGCCCATGCCGACCAGGCTGCCATGCCACCGATCGCCGTTCGCTTGACAAAAGCTCGACGCTCCAATTCCACTTCGCGCTGGGCAGTCGCGGGCGACTGTTCAGGTAACGCCTCATTCGGTGGCGTTGCGTCGCCAGAGGGCTTTGCCATGGTACATACTCCGGTAACCAGTCATACGAACAGATCAATCAAAGACAGCACGCATGCACAAAGTTTAGCGATCCGGCGGCGTCATCGCCAATCGAAAGCCAGTGTAGCTATTGCGAGTGGATGGGTAATATCGCCCACGGTTAGCTGAACTGCACAGCGCAGCATTTCCGTACCAGCCACCTCCACGAAACACTCGTCCAGTTCCGTCGCGTATACCAGACGGATCTGAAATTGTCTTCGTTTCGTATTCACCATACCAGTCGTGGCACCATTCATAAACGTTGCCGTGGACATCGAATAGACCGCTATGGCCCGGGCGCAGTTCCTTCGGTGGATGTACGTGCTTTTGGCTGTTTTCGATATACCAGGCAAAGCGATGCAGCAAAGCTGGATCACTGCCTTGGTTGTAAATCGTCCTGGTACCGAAACGACTGCCAACTTCCCACTCGGCCTCGGTGGGCAAACGAAATCCTCGTCTGCCTGGCAACAACTCCCAGTTGCGTGGGGCCCAATTGGATTCAGGATTCAACTCGCGCGGATGGGTCGCTACGGCCAGTGACTCAGGAGACGCATAAGACTGATCGGATTCTGACACACCCATCTGGCCCGCCAGCCAACGACAGAAGCCTATCGAATCGTACCAATGCACCCCCGAGCCAGCATCATGGGGTGTCGCATCGTCTTGTTGCATACGAGCCGTATAGCCCGGGTCGTAGGCGATCAACTCTTCAAACGTGATTTCACGATCCAGAAGTGCAAACGGTCGACTCAACGTAACTTTGTGTCGCAGCTCATCTTTTTGACGGTCAGGCTCATCGGCCACCGAACCGATGTCATATTGGCCGGCTGGAAATACGACGAACGTGTAGTAAAACGTTTTCGTTTCCAACGCAGGAGAATCAGCGGGTGGCATCGGCTTGACATCGATCGCCAGCGTAAACCACTGTCGGTCTGGCGAATACGGTATAGGCGTCTGATCAATGTAACGAACCGCTGCCGATTGTCCCCATTGCCTCAGCAGCCAACCCGCCGCGCTGTGCACACCAGAACAGGGGTCCTCGCGATACCAGCGAGTTAGCATATCTAGCAAGCTGCTGCGCTGCTTTTCGGGAACTTCGCTCAGCGAAAATTCACCCAAGGCCAGTAATAGTGCGTAACGCGCCATGGGCGATGAGTGCTTGGATGTTTTTTCGCTGAGCAACTGCAAGCAGTCCAACAGGTCGTTGATCTGTACACCGTAGGCCCGACATCGCGCACTGAACTGAGTGAGTGGTTCCAGGTCGTCGCTCAGTTGAAGGGCCGTCAAGGCCTTCTGACGTTCACCCAGGCGCAAGAGCGTAATAGCCGCAGAGGCTCGTCGCCGCCCGAAGCTGACGCGTTCTGACGAACCGAGCGAGTTCGGTGGATCGGTAGCCACGATCGAACTTAACTGCATGATGGTAGCCTGCGATTCGCTGACGGCCACAAGCGGGTACAAAATGGCGTGCTGCTCTGGAGAGGCACTCGACAATAAATTCGTCAGTCTGTCTAGATCGTAGGCAGCATAGTCGGCGAAGGCGTTTGCTGCGCCGAGTCGGTAGCTTTCCGATGCCTTCGAATTGGAAAAGATTTTGTCAAGGTCCTGCAGCAGTCGAGGGCTGAGTGGGCGAAGATACTCGCGTAGAAGTGGCTGATGCTCCGCATTGGAGCTGACCAACTGTTCGGCTATAAACTGGAGATCTTGGTCACACAACAAACTGTCATTGGATACCGGAACGTAATCGGCCAAAGCCAGAGCTGCTCGGAATCGTCGGTCGGGATCCGTGGCGGAATCTCGCAGAATCTGGAGGAACTGGTCGGTTAACTCGCGCGAGTACGGACGTAATTGCTGGCGAATAGGACCAACATACGTCAGGTGGTTCGTCAGCAATTCGTCGACCAAGGGCTGAATCAAGGAGGCATCTTGTGAGACATGAGCTATACGTGCGTGAAGTTGTACGCGCCGGCCCAGTGGCGTACGGGTGTTAACATTGCTGATCGGTCGCAGACGAGCATGAGCCGCTTGTGGGTTGCTCTCCAACTCTTCAATGATAGCCGGGATCTGATTTGGTTCGGCACTGGCCAGTTGATTGACCAGTCCCTCGATACGCATAAATTCTTGCTGCTGGAGTACCTGACTTCGAATCGCCAAACCAGATAGCAACACGACCAAGAGCCCGAAAAGCATTGCCAGCGTTCGCAGACCATGAACACGACCAGCCCGGCTCATCATCTCGCGCTGCAAGTTCGACCACTGCCTGCGATTGGTTAGCCAGACGATACTCCACCATTCCACCAGCGAAGGAAATTGTCTGACTTCACGTCGCGCATTCCAAGCGGAAGTACGTTCTGCGAGCTTGAGCTCCGCGCGACCGCGACTTGAGTCGCTCTGCATGCGCGTGAGCCATTCGCGCAGAGAAGGGACTAAGTAGTCATGCGTCAATTGATAATGACGCACGGGCCGGGCGACATCGGAATTGGAACCGTGACCTTCTGGATCAGTCGGAGTGATCAGTCGCAACTCACCATCCAGCATGCGAAGCAAGTAATTGAAATCTAACGGTCGGTGAGCATAACCGGTGACCTCAAGCAACTCTTGTTGAGAACGCATGTGTCCTTTGATGTTTGATCCATGCTCTGGAAGGAGTGATCGCAGCACTGCTCGTACAGCAGACACGTGGAGACGGTGCTGAGGGTTCGACTGGGCGGAATTGAACGTCTCCTCCAAAAAATTGACCCCGATGCCACTGGTGCCACCAATCTGCTTTAACGTCTCTGGCATCCATGGCTTGTTCTTGACCATTTCGGCAAACAGACTCAGACGCACGGGCACGACCCTGCCTTCTTCTGCCAGGCCTTCCACGACCTGGTTCACGAATTGAGTTTCCGAGCGAGATAGATGTTCAGTGTTCGCGGACAATTTACCAAAGGCCTGACCAAACTTGATCAACACCTTTCGAGCATGGTCGATTTCGAATAAATCCACCGTCATGAAGTTATGTCCTTGAACGATGGAGACGTCCAAGGCATGCATGAATCGCGCCACGGCCATGGCAAAATCGTCACGGATCATCACGACTGCCTGAAGTCGCCCGCCGTCACACTGCCGCAGAGATTGGACCAATTCCGTATGGGCATCGATTCGATGGGTGTCCAGCCACTGCTCGAACTGGTCGATGATGATGATTAACTTGCGTCCCTGACTTCTGCGCCATGTGGTCAGCGTCTCGACCAGCCCTTGATCTGTCGGTAAATCAGGACAACGTTTGCGTATACCTTGAAGAATACGCAACTCGGTTTCATCGGGAGTGGCTTCCAGGTAGACGACCTCGATATCGGGACTGAGATGTGGCAGCAGGCCTGCTTTGACCAACGACGATTTTCCACAGCCGCTTGGGCCATAAATCAAACCCACGCAAAAAGTTCGCTCGGCATCTGTCTGCTCGATACGGCTCTTCCAAAAAGCGATGCTTTCTGGCAAGCCCTCTCGATTCCGAGCGCCCGGCAACAGGTCAAGAAAAAAGGGGGCATCGCTGGCGTCGAAAGAACGCAGACCACGCGGGGCGATCAGCGTTTCCGTGACTGCAGCCATCGATGGGCTCCCTGGGCTCAACCAGGCGCGCAGGTCATCAGCTAGCTCCGACGCGTTTTGAAAGCGATCCGAAGCCCGCTTGCTCAGCATTTTGAGGCAGATACGTTCTACTTCAGCAGGTATGTCCGCATGAATGCTGCGGGGTGGCTTAGGCTCTAACGAGACGACCGCGTGCAGCACTTCTTGTACGGTCTGACCAGCAAACGGCCGGCGTTGGGTTAACAGTTCGTATAAGACGACCCCCAGGGAAAAAAGGTCACTGCGGGCGTCCAGGCGATGACCTTCTCCGCGAGCTTGCTCAGGACTCATATAACTTGGCGTGCCGGCGATGCGATTATCATTGAGGTGTTCGTCTTCGCGAATCGCCAATCCAAAATCGTTCAGATAGGGTAGCCCTGTTGCATCCTCCATCAAGATGTTCGCCGGTTTGATGTCGCGATGAATCAGTCGTCGAGCATGCGCGTATTTGAGTGCTTGAGTGATCAATTCAATGATGCGTACCGCATCAGCAACCTCTAAGCGCTTGGCCTTCATGCGTTCGGCTAACGTGGCGCCTTCGATGTATTTCGACACGACATAGATGGATCCATCTTGAGTGCGTCCCACATCATAAACTGGCACCATTTGAGGATGGTCCAGATTGGCCACCATCCTGGCTTCGGCCAAATACTGTTCGGAATCCTCCGTTCGCTGAAATCTTTCCCTATGAGGCACTTTCACGGCTACCGACCGCTGAAGTTGTTCGTCTACGGCCAAGTAGACATTGCCAAAACTGCCCGCACCCAATGGACGCAGGATGCGATACCGGCCTTGGCGCGCGTCCCCCACGGTGACTTCGGAGATAAACGTCCCGCGGATCTCGGGCAAAGCTGCATTGGAAAAGACTACGGTGTTTAGGCTATTCGTATTCTGCGTATCAGACCGTATCTGCCAGGTTTGTCCCGCCCCCGGTTGTTTCAACGGGTCATCGCCGACGGGCACATCACTGTGTGAATGATCACTGTGTGAATGGTCGCTACCATCATTGTGGTCGATTTGCGAAGCGACCAGTCGATTGCGAAGCGAATCACTGAGATCCGGAAATCGATTGAGCATGGATTCGATCGAAGATATCTCACCCGAGTCCAGGTGGCACTGGAGTTCGCCCAATACTACCACTGCGCGCAGGTCAGGATTTTCGTTCAGCACGGGCAGTCGATTCAAATACTCTTCGGCCGGTAAGAGCAAGCCGGCGCGGGAGCGCCACAGCTGGTCTGCGCGCACGACGGACAGAATCTGTTGCGAGTCAGCACTTGCATTTTTGCCGAGAAAAACGAAGACATCCGGTGGCGATGATGCATTCTCGCACAGCCGCTCATACAACTGAACCAGTTCCATGCACATTCTCGAAAAACTTGAAATCGCTCACAAAGCTGCCAAGACGATTATACTTTCCGCAACTGAAAATTGTTGCCCAGGTACCCACGATCCAAGTTCTACTTTTGCGCGAGGTCTGATCGATGAAATCTGGACGTTCGCGGCGGTGTATACTTGCCGACCGTAGCTCTGTTTAAAAGATCATGAGGTGCCATGCCATGT
>JADLDX010000721.1 GCA_020846515.1 Pirellulaceae bacterium | reverse complement strand
CAATCCGAACGTCGGCCTAAGGGAGCTGATTGAGCCGCTGCGCGAAGGGGAAACCGCGGCTAACGCCGTGCGGCTGATATACTGTTTTCTCGACCCTCCCTAAGCTGCGCTTGGGAGGGTTAGTTGCAACCTCACCCAGCCATATCTACACTGCCTCAAGTACAGCTATAAATTACCTGCGACTTTTTTTGACTTCTGGGGAGTTCACACGTGGCCTTCAACATGCAAACAGCCTCATCGACAACCGCAGGCTCGACATCCTCGTCATCCTCTCCGGGCGGTTGCGGCGGGTATTGTCGATTCGATACCGTCACCGGCTCGACCGACTGTTCGGACTGTTCAGACCATTGCTATTGCGAACCACCGTTCATTGCGGGACTCATGCAAACGGATGACCCCATTCTGAACATCGCCTGCAACCCAGTTCCAAATCTCAACGCCGGCATGCTGGAATGCCCAGTCGACTACGAATCCGTGGCGTGGGTCCGCGTACCGGTCGTACAGAATCCTATTACCTATCGCAACGTCCGCCTGCCACTGAACGAACAGGTCACACAAGTCGGACTAAATTCCATTGGCTGGCAAATCTATATTTTCCGAGTGAACTCTGGCCCTGCCTCACCGACGATCAGCCCAATGTGCGTGCCCAAGTGCTCGCCCGAACCAACCGATCGTGCCCTGGCCGTCAGCATCGTGCTGCCCCATGGCAAAAGCAGCCAACAATTTTGGGTGCCTGTCATCGAACAAGTGGGCTACGCGCAACTGCAAACCGACCGCTGGTTGGTCGTCATCATTCGCGTACCAGTCGAAGGTATCCCCCTGCCACCCGTGCACAATCACTAAACGGTCAGTTCCCGTTCACGCCCGGGGGCAACTCCGGGCAACGCCCATGTTCAATGGTCACGCGCGCTGAAGTCTTGACTGACTGCAGCCCCTGCCATTGGCTGGCATTTCCCCATGCCGCTGGCGGTCCAACTTCAGAGCAGCCTGCGAGCGAAAACAATTTGGGGCAAAGGCACATTTATCCCCCGGTTTGAACTGGTCAAAGTGCTTATAATACTACGGTCCTCCCCGCCTTAACCGAGGTACCTATGCCGTACTCCCACCGCCCATATTGGATCGCTGCTTGCATAACGCTCGCCGCTTGCATTTCGCCTCCGACATTGGCCGACGAATTGTCTCCAGCCACCCAGCGCAGCGTCGATTATCAGTCTGACATCCAACCGCTGCTCAAGAAACACTGCGTAAATTGTCATGGCAGTGACAAACAAGAATCGGGACTGCGACTGGATGCGCGCACGCCTGCACTTCAAGGCGGTGATTCTGGCAAAGCCATCACGGTCGGCAACAGCGCCGAAAGTCGGTTGATTCGGTATGTGGCCGGCCTTGATCCCGATCATCTCATGCCGCCCGAAGGTCCGCGATTAACTGCCGATCAGATCGGCCTGCTTCGAATTTGGATCGATCGCGGGGCAGAGTGGCCGGAATCAACCAGCACAACCGCCAACCTCAGCAACCATTGGGCTTATCAACCCATTCGCCGCGTCACGCCGCCCACCGTCGACCTGCCCGCTCCACCCGCTGGCGCTCCGCCTCGAGTGCCGATTAATCCCATCGACCAATTTATCATCGCCAAACAAATTCCACTGGGGCTGGAATTATCGCCCGAAGCAGATCGCTACACGTTGATTCGACGTCTAAGCTTGGATCTACTCGGTCTGCTGCCCAGCGTCGAACAGGTCGATGCATTCGTCAACGATACGCGCCCTCAAGCCTACGAGATGCTGGTCGACCAATTATTGAAGTCGCCCCATTTTGGCGAGCGTTGGGGGCGACATTGGTTAGACATGGCCCGCTACGCCGATTCGGATGGCTATGAAAAAGATAACGCCAGACCCGATGCCTATCGCTGGCGCGACTGGGTTATCGATGCCATCAATGCTGACCTGCCCTTTGATCAATTCACCATTGAACAATTGGCCGGCGATCTACTGCCCAATGCAAACGATATGCAACGCCTGGCCACCGCTTTTCATCGTCAAACGCTGACCAACACTGAGGGAGGGACGGACCAGGAGCAGTTTCGAGTCGAAGCCTGCTTTGATCGCACCGAAACCACGGGCGCTGTGTGGTTGGGTCTGACTGTTGGCTGCGCACGCTGTCACACTCACAAATACGATGCCATTACCCAGCGTGAATATTATCAGCTGTTTTCGTTCTATAACAACGGCGATGAAAAAACGCATGTCGTTCCTAAGTCGGTCACCGAAATCCGCGATTATGAAGTAGCCAAGTTGGCCTATGACCAACAGTTGGCCATGCTCGAAAGCCAACTGGCCGAAGCCCAGAAAGAATTGGGGCCAGCTCTCGTGGCTTGGGAGGCCGACACGCACAAGCTCTTGGCCGAACAAGCCGCCCAGCCATTTGCGCGTAAAACGCTTGAATCGATCTCGGCCAATGCCGAAGGTGATGTCACCTTGGCAGCTCAGAAGGACCATTCTCTTTTGGCCTCGGGCAAGAACCCGGACACCAGTGTCTACACCATCATCGCCAAGACCAACGTCGCTTTCGACACATTGCGATTGGATGCGCTCTCTGACAAATCATTGCCAGCCAAAGGACCAGGTCGAGTCGCCCATGGTAACTTCGTGTTATCCGAAATCACACTGGAAAGTTCCGCCTCCGAAGATTTCGCGAGCGCTACACCATTGCCACTGGAATCCGCCACATCGGATCACGCGCAAGCCGACAAACCTTGGCTAGCCAAAAACGCGATCGATGGCGACTCCACTACCGGCTGGGCCATCGGTCCGCAGTATGGTCAGAATCACTGGGCCGAGTTCCGACTGAAAGAACCTCAGTCAGCCCAGGCAGATAAGTATCTGCGAATTCGATTGGTCCAGCAGTATGGCAAACAGCATACGCTGGGTCGCTTCAAACTGTCTGTTCAGACAGGCACGGAACCGGCGATTGTCATCCCGCCTAACATCGTCAAAATCCTTGGTATTGCACCGGCAGAACGCAAAGAGAAACAGCGAAATGAATTGCTCCAGCATTTCAGTCAGCAAGCACCGGCCACAAAGCCACTCCACGAAAAAATAGAGGAGCTCAAAAAACAAGCTCCAGCCAAGCCCGAGTTGACCGTCCGCGTGTTAGCT
>JADLDX010000720.1 GCA_020846515.1 Pirellulaceae bacterium | reverse complement strand
CCCTTTACCATCGAGCGAGCCTAGGACTGGCTAACTCCTGTGAGCGGCCAACGGTTGGCGCATCGTTGATCGGCAGGCGATTGCGCGCGTGCTTTCCGTGGCGGCAATGCTTTGGCTCGGGTAATTGCCCGGGTAATTGCTCGGGTATTTGGGAGCCAACTGCGCTAGGCGAAAAAAATTTACTTGTGCAAAAAACGTTTGTTCGTCAACAAATCATTGATGGAGCGTATGAACAAACGCTTGACATCTCCCCTAACATAGAGCGTGAAGCATCGATGGCCGCGCTGAAAACAATTTTTTTGCGGTGCGTGACCAACGGTGTCCAAGGCAGGCCGTAAATATAGGCACACAAGCAACACATGACTGATCGGTTAGCCGCGAGGAGACCCAACTGAAACGGCGACTGTGTTGATATGGGTTGTTTGGGCGGATTAGCAAAATGTCGAACTGATCAAAATTGAGACACCTGGTCTCACAGTGAGACGGAGAGTTGATCCGGGCAGCGAAACAGGTTGCTAGCGAGTGGTAGTGAATAAAGGCCGGAAACCTTACAAATTACCAAGTTTGGTAATCGACATGTAAGGACGGAACGCAAGTTGCATCACTAATCGCTGAACTTGAACTTTTCTGCCAATTTTGTGTCCAAGTTTGCGAACAGTTCATTGTATCTACACCACATTCATGGAGGAGAAGAAGCCATGCTAGTTCTCAGTCGCAAAGAGGGTGAAAAGCTCGTTATCGGTGACAACATCACCGTGGTCGTTTCGCGCGTTTCGGGTAACCGAGTCACGTTGGGGATCGAAGCCCCCACAGATGTGCGGATCATTCGAGGCGAGTTGAAGTCGCAGGATGCTGAATTGCAGAAGGTGGTCCCCATACGTCGAGCAGCGACGGTGACCATTGAAGTGGAAAGTCTAGCCCTCGACAAACAGGCCATGTAAGCGTGGTCTGTCTGAATGACAATATTTTCCAAGCCTTGTTATCTTTTTGTCAGCGGCGTCCGGTCGATTTTGCGCTGCAACTTTGCAGGCACGATCTATTGCCCGAGACGATCGCCAGTAACACTTGTACCATTTCGCTTCCCCACACAGCGGTTGTGTCTTGACTTAGTCACGAAGCCTAGTCAAGTGCAACCCTATGGGGGAAGCCCGGTCGTCGCTGGGATAAATCAAGTCCCAATGGCTACGCGATGGTGCAGCGTTCGAGTCAATTGTGCCAGTTTACTGGTGTTGGTCAGTTGACCAACGAAGCGACAGCGGCGCGTCGATCTTCGATGAAAGCCCTCGAATCCGCGACCCCATGAAATCTGTGGTGTCTCCAGTGTTGGCTGTGTCTCTACAGTTGGCTGGGGTGGTCGCGGCCGGTTAGTGGGCTCGTCTGTTTGCAGCAGCCAGCCAGCCTGATAGAACGCTGTATTGGCTAAGTCTTTCTGCCAAGGTGCCATCGCATCAGGCCAGTGTTGGGTGATCTCGGGAATGAGGTGGCCGAAATACGTCCGGCACTGGGCGGTGATTCGTGCCAGGAATGGAAGTTGGGCAAGTGCGACCGTGGCCTGTAGTTCGCTCATTTCCCAAGCACCGCTGCCGACACCTGCCGCCATTTTTGCGTGCTGAGCCAGAGGATTATCGTTGGTGCACCACGCGCCGCCCCGGCCAGCTGAAATGACTTTGCTGCCACCAAAGCTGAGGAAGGTCGCATCGCCGCCGAAGCCTAATTTTTCGCCGTTTAGATTGGCACCCAGAGCTTGGCAGGCGTCCTGGATCAAAAGCATATTGTGCTCTCTGCACCAGGCATGCAGCTTGCCGATCTCCTGCAACTGGCCATGCAGATGCGAGGCGATTAAGACGCGGCAGCTTGGCGAGTAGGTAGCTTCCAGGCTTTCCCAAGACAAATTCCAACTGTGGGCTTCCACATCAACTAGGGCTGGGCGAGCCCCGACGCGCTCGACCGCTGCGAAGTTACCGGGGTAATCGTATCCTGAAAGCATCACCTCGTCGCCTGCACGCAGGCGGCAGGCTTGTAGCAACATTTCAAGGGCAGCCGAACCGCTAGAGGCCAGGCCGACGTGGCGACAGCCCACCAATTCGGCCAATGTTTCCATCAGATGATTTTGAGCGGGGCCGGAGTAGGTCCGCCAAGCGTGGCTGGTGGCGAGCTTTGCCAACCCGTCGGCGACCGCAGCGTTGATTTCGTCAAGTAAAGACATATTGAACCCGAACCATTTTCGTCGACGCGCGCATAACATTTCAACATGGGTTCCCAGCCGAACTGAGGGACCCTAGCAGACAGCAGAATACTGGATTGGCAAAATCAATGGCAGTGAGTGGAGCGCAATACCGTCGAGTCTTTAAGCGGCTTGTAAGCGGAACGGCGCGAGCCGTCCGGTTCTGGCGGGTGGTGTCGCGGGTGCATGCCAGCAATCGATGCTTGCCCACGTAGGTCCGCCTCTCCGAGGCGGACATCTTCGTCTCGGAGAGACGAAGCTACGTGGCTGCCACCCCCGCCAAATTGACCGAGCAGCTTGGGCTGCACCGACTTCAATTGAAAGGTATGCGGATTAAAATTTTCAAATTGATATTTTCAAACGGAGGCTTGAGCGAGTATGGTTCGGATGGAAAATCGGTTGGAAAATCGAGCAACAGCCCAGTGTTCGTTGGAGAGTGCGCGCGATGCAATGGATAACCGACTTAGTCAACAGTCTAGAAGGGCTGGCCAAGGGCGACTTGTCGGCCGTCAGTCCGTCGCTGATTGGGCGGATAGCTGATGGTCTGGTGGCCTT
>JADLDX010000719.1 GCA_020846515.1 Pirellulaceae bacterium | reverse complement strand
CACAGCTCGTTCGCATCGCCCATGGTGCAACTCGGCTGCATGGCCTTCTTTCTAGCGCGACAGGCATTTCACGTGTCGCTGCAGGCTTGCAGGTCGAAAATCCCCAGCCTCCGTCTGCATTTTATCGAAACCAGGCGATTTGCTATCATAAGAAACGGGGAAGCGTCCGGGGACACACACAATTTCCTTTTGCTAGCACAGATGCACTTTGCCTGTGTCCCCGAGCGCGTTCGGGGACACACAATCTCCCTTTGCTAGCGTTAATGCCCATCGCCTGTGTCCCCGGGGGCCTACGAGAGCGAATACTAGCATTACCCGACATGGGGATTGTCTGTGTCCCCGGTGGCATTACCTGTGTCCCCGGCGGTTTTGCCCGGGGGCGCGCTGTCAAGCTTTTGTTGCTCGTCGTTAACGCCTTCAGGCTCCAGTGAGTTCGGCGACCAAGAAGCCGTGCGGACTTAGGGGAAATCGGGACTATCGCCGGTTAACGCTACCGGTTCAGTTAAACCAGCCGGCGTATGCTGTGTCGGATAGGTATGATAGCTTGGTAGGTTTCCCTTAACTGAGACTCAACAAAGGCTGAGCATGCGATTGAATCTGGCGGTGGCGGTGACGACGCAGCGCGAGGACGGGCGGACAATCTATAACTGCGCGACTTTGCAGGGTGTAGACTGCACGGCGCGAGACGTGGTGCTGAGCGCGGCCCTCTCGAAACTGGCTGGGACCGCCCGAAAATCGCTAACCGCCTGGATCGAGGCGGGCAAGCCAGGACGCGGTAGTCCTTGGCTGTACGAAGCCGGCATGAAAGGAACGGCTGTACGTCTGGTCCTGACGCTGCGCGATCGCACGGTGCGCTGCAAACTGTTTATCGTTACCATGCCGCTGGGGGATCGATTTGTAGCCATGGCTACCACTGTCCCCGAAGTCGTCTTTGAACTGAACAGCCTCTCTGAATTGGACTCTCGCTCCAGCGAAGTCTTCACACAGTGGTGCCAGGCGCAGGTAAAGGATGACAACGCCGCCGCCCTGGCGGCCATGTCGATTGAAGGCGAAGCCTGGCTGGAATGCCTGGAGGTCGAGGTTGAGACGCGCGTCAGCAGCCGTAAGCCCTCCAAGAACGTTTTCGCTGCCTTGATGGGCCAGGCACCGGTCAGCGGCAGTGAGGAGCTGAACAAAGTTGGCCAATGCCTCGATTACATGGTTTCCGAATTTGAAACAGCCATCGGCCGACAAGACCTGGTCGACGAAATCGATCACGTTTTAAAACGACCCGACCGTCAAGGCGTTCTGGTCATTGGTCCGCCAGCGGTGGGCAAGACCGCTATTCTTCATGAATGTGTGAAGCTGCGTGCGGAACGCTTTCAACATCGGCGCGGTCATAAACCGCAGACATGGTGGATCTCGCCACAACGCCTGGTCAGCGGCATGATGTACCTCGGGCAATGGGAACAACGCTGGCTGGCCATCTTGCGCGAAGCAACCAAACGCGATCACATCTTGTACTTCGAAGATCTGGTCGGACTGTATACGGCTGGTCTGACACGCGACAGTCGACTGTGTGCGGCCGATGTACTGAAAAGTTATTTGTCGGAACAACGCGTGCGTATCGTGGGAGAGACGACCCCCGAAGAGTTGGCCATGCTGCGCCGGCGCGATCGCGCCTTGGCCGATCGTTTTCATCTGATCCACGTCCCGACGCTATCGGCCACCGATTCGCTACCCGTAGTCATGGAAGCTGCGTGCCGCGTGGAAACCCAGAAGAAGGTCTTCTTTCATCCCGCCGTCGTACCGCTGGCCATCCAACAGCAAGAGGTACTATCGCCCAATCGAGCCTTCCCAGGCAAGGCCATCGAACTGATTAAATCGCTCAGCGATACCAACACCATCATCACCCCGGCTGGACTGTTGTACCACCTTCATCAGCGAACGGGCACCAACCTCCGCTTGCTACACGGCCACTTGGGCAATCAGGCAGAAGTCGAAGAAGCGCTCAGCCGCAAGGTAATTGGTCAAAAGGATGCCATCGCGGCCATGGCCCGAGTGGTCGTACGGTTTACTCAAAAACTACAGCCCAGCGATCGACCAGTAGGCGTGTTGCTGTTCCTGGGCCCAACAGGTGTCGGCAAAACGGAATCATCCAAAGCATTGACTGAGCTACTGTTCAGCGATGCATCGCACATGATTCGCATCGACATGAACGAAATCACCACGGCCTTAGCAGCCGAACAGTTGGTCGGCACCTTTGATCAACCCGAAGGACGGCTGACATCCGCCGTGCGACGGCAACCGCATTCGGTCGTGATGCTCGACGAGATTGAAAAAGCACATCCCGATGTGTTCGATTATTTGTTGCAAGTTCTAGGTGAAGGGCGATTGACCGATGCCCGCGGACGTGTGGTCGATTTTCGCAGTTCCATTATCGTCCTGACCAGCAATCTCGGCTCGACCCATCAAGGTACTCAATTGGGCTTTGAAGGCGACGCCCAGCAGCAGAGTTTGGCTTATTGTCGGGCGGCCGAGCGTTTCTTTCGCCCAGAGTTCTTCAATCGATTGGATGAAGTCATCGCCTTTGGGCCGCTGACCCAAGCCGACATCAAAGCGATTGTTCTGATTCAGTTGCGACAACTGCTATCGCGCGAAGGCTTGAAGCGGCGTCATGTGTTTGTACGCATTGAGCGCGCGGCGATGGACCATGTGGTTAAAGTTGGCTTCGACAAACACCTGGGGGCTCGCGCCGTCCGTCGAGCGCTGGAAAATGAAATCGTTCAACCCCTGGGCGATCAACTCTCCGAGCTTGCGGTTCAGACGCCGGTACTCATGCGGGTATCGCGCGAATCAGATGTGCTGCGCTGTCGCACTCTGAATTTGCGAGAAATCCAACCGCCAGCGACACGCCCCCGACTCAGCCTGGAAGTGCTCGTCGAGAAGGCCAAGCCCATGATTGATCGCTTTGAACAACAATTGGCCAGTTCAGCTGGCAAATTAAAGGCCAGCGGCACGCCTGAGGAGATGAACGCGAATCAAGTTGCCTACTACACCTTGCATGAACATGTGTTTCACTGCAATAAATTGCTCAAGTCAGCCCGATACCGTTTGTCGCTCAATACTCAACCTCGACTCTCGCCCATGCAAGGTTCGCCGGCGGCCGTCAAACGCAGCAGCACCTCCAATCGCGGCGCTGGCTCGCGACGCATGCTGCGCGAATGGATGGCCGATGAAGACCTGCGTGAGTCGATCGCCAAGGAAGAAGCCGAACAGGCTCACTTGGAGATGACCGTCGAAACACTGGCCGAACATCTACAGAACAACTTGCTTCTGGCCGACACCATGCTGGCCAGCATGGCTGAACCCAAACGATGGCTCCTGGGCATGGAGACGCTCTCGCGACCTGAAGAAGACACAAACGAAACCCGTTCTTCGATTAAGTTGCTGAATTACTTTCTCGAGCCCGAGATCTTCTTTTTAAACAACTTGCTGGAATGCCTGGAATCCGAATGGCAGTATGACGTGGCGCAAGTCCCTGGGCTTGAGAACTATCGCATCGTGTCAGGTGTAGCCGTTGCGGGCTT
>JADLDX010000718.1 GCA_020846515.1 Pirellulaceae bacterium | reverse complement strand
ATGGGGCGTCGATTGGCCTTGACCGCTTGGATGATGGCTGAGAATCGCTGGTCTTCCCAAGGCTCTCTTTGGAACTCTTTTATCAGCCAAGGCTTAACGTGTTCCATAAACAAGCCGATCGATGTAGCCTTTTTGTCCAGCACAAAAAGTAGGCCAGCATATTGTTTTCGGTCTAATAAATCAGTCAAACCTGCCAGCACTTCCGCGATATCCTGACTGGAAAGCGGTTGCATGGTAGTACCGATCGCTGCGAGCGCTTCCTCGTTGCCATGCTCGCAGATCAAGCGATAGAGCTTGATCAGGTACTGCGAGTTCCTGACCATTAATGCATTGCGCCAGGCGGGCTCAATCACCTTGACATCGCCTTGCTTGATCGAATCAGCCAACTGTTCCAGTTCTGGTAGAACGACGTTTCTGCTTCCGCCCGGCGCGTTTGGAAACGGCGACTCTGCGCGTAAGTTTTCACCCGTTACCAGCGCAGGCGCCTGCTCCTTGGAGCCAGAGGATCGATTCAACCAAACACCTACCGCTATCACCGCTAGGAGAATCAGCAGACCATATTGAAACAGAGAAGTCTTGGGGCGTTCTGTCGTCATATTCCTTCTCACTCAGCGACTGGGTGTATCGGTCGGCTCGAGATCCAGCCAATACAAACTTGAACTCGATCCCTTGCCACCGCATAGGATAGCCAGCGTCTTGCCCGTCGGATGCAAGGCGATGGCATCAATAGCGGGTGCACTCTTAAGAAACGGTTGGGACAACAAGCGGCCATCGCTCGGGTGCCAGAACCAGAGCGTATCCAGGCCACTCATGATCACCCGACTCCGCTTGGTGTCCCGGACTACATATCGAATGTGGTCAGGCACGGCAACTTGAAACTTGCGAGTTAAATTCTGAGCTGCATAAGCCAATACCAAGGACGCTCGATTGGTCAAGCTCTGACCATTACTCAACAACAGCAAAATTTGCGAATCGCTCGTTGGGAGCAAAGCCGGAAAACCTGTAGCGACCGGTCCGAGATTCACGGACTCTTCCGTAACGGTCTGACCACGCCCAAATTTGTAGCGTTTCAGTTGATCATTGAATCGCTCGAAGAGCAGGCCTTCGCTGGCAGCCACGTAGAATTCACCGGTGCCACCACTCGTGTTCTGAAACGGCAAGTCAATTTTATTGAGCCGCGATGATTTTTCGTCCAGCAGATAAACGGAGTTCCCATGGTTCGAGCTGATGAGCCAAGCATTTGAGTTGACCAGCGCCGTCGCGCGGGCCGCTTCGTTCAGCTCCCATTCCGAGTAAGTAGCACCGCTGGCCAAATCAATCGCTTGAAAACGGTTACCGTTCACTTGATGTAACAGCTGCATGCCGCGCAGGTGCGACCAGGCATTCGCATCTAACAATTTATATGTTTTGATGTCTCGAGCCGATGGAAAGTCGATGACGCATGTTTGTTCACCCGCCACAACCAGGTTGTCACCCGAACTGCTCCACCAGAGTCTGGGAGCATAACGAGTTCGAGGAATCATGACTCGACGAACCTCATATTCACCCAACTTGATGGGGCTGGAAAGAATTCCAGAACTCACCTGCGTTGAACTGCCGGTCAGCGTGCCCATCTTTTCTCGGGTAGCCTTCACCGTCAGTTCGATTTCCGGCCTTGATTCACGCGACGGCGCACTACTGCGCGGTGGAACGGGTGCTTCGCGCGGTTCAGGTTGCTCCATGGCTTTATCACGCGCGGCCAGCAACTGCTCAAGCAGCATCGGTGGTGAATTCTCAACCGTGCCGTCGGCACGTTCACATATCAACTGCACGACTGTGTCATTAACCGGGATACCCTCGATCGGCAGATTAAGATCGCCTCCAATTGGATCTCCACCGGTGGACAGCGGAAGCTGGAACTTGTGCGGAATTTGTGGCCAACTCTTATTGGTGCGTAAGTCCAGCGATGGGATCGACGTAGCCGAACCGGCCACTAGTGTGACTCGTCCAATGCGGCGCAAAGGATCGATCAGCCTGGCTTCCACACGCATGAAAGTCAGACTGGAACTGCTGGAGGCAGCTATGTCGCAGACGTTGCCCATAAGACCGCTGACTATGTAATGGGCAGGCAGTGCAAAGCCGAGCGATGTGCCATCGACCTTGGACTGAACCAGCCCAATAACATCACCGGCAGCGTTCAGCACGGGACCGCCTGAATTGCCTGGGTTTATATTGGCGTCTAATTGGATCACCGCTGCGGAAGCTGTCGCGCCCGAACGCACACTGGAAACGGCTCCCTTCGAGATACTCAACTGCGGATTCTCGCGCCCGACAGCCAGTTGTCCGCCATAGGGATAGCCGGCAATAACAACATCCATCGTCTCGATGACCGTTGCATCGGGAGCCAGATAGATAGGCTCGGGCAGTTCCTGGGACCGAACTTCCAGGAAGGCCAGATCCCTACGTACATCGTAACCGATGATACGAGCCTTCAATGTTTGCTCGTCGGGAGTGCCGCTATTGAGAACCACCTTGGGCGATTGGTAGCGATGGCCACGTTGGTCGCAAACCACATGGGCTGCGGTGGCTACGATCGCGGTGCGGTTCAAACATTGGATGATGAATCCCGTTCCCTCGCCCTTGTCGTTATAGATATAGACGGTCGCTCGCCGCACTTTGGCAAGTTTCTCGGGCGCAACCGACTGCGCAGTAGCCAACGAGCCATGCAGAGCACAGATAAAAAACAAGGTTGTGCGCAGCGCCACGCACCAGCGACGATTATCGTTCATAGAAAAAGACCGGATCCGTTCGAGCGGTTTTGGACTGGCGGAATCGTTGAAGATCGATCTCCAATTTGGCCACGTCGAGGCCTGATGTTTTTTGACTCTGCGCCAGTGCAATAGCCTTCTCCTGGCAGCGCACGGCATCGTCGAACGCATCTCGTGCTGCATACACAGTAGCTAACGTTGCATAGGCTAAAGCACTTTGATGACGACCGACATCCAGAGCATGCAACCCCAGTGCGATAGCCATGTCTGTCTTGAGCAACTCTTTATTGGTGGAGGCGGCGAAGACACGGGTGGCTGCAATCAAGCTGGGCAAGTAGTTCTGATCGCGCTTAAGTGCTTGTTCGAAATCTTCCAACGCTTTCTCGTAGTAGCCGGCTTGAAAACGCAGCATGCCTCGATTGTGCCAGACAACAGGATTCTGGTCATCATGCGAAGTGGCCTCATTAAATGAGTAGCCCGCATCTTTGAATTTGTTGCTCTTGGCTTGTATCGTCCCTAGAAGTGTCCAGGCCCGTGCATGGCGAGGATTACTCTTTACGAACTCGGTCAACTCTGCTTGAGCCTCCTTCGTTTTCTTTTGAGCCAGCAGCGTCTCGATACGTTCCAGCGAAACATCCGGGTCGCGTTTGATGGCCAGTGACTGGTCAAAGCGCACAATGGCTTCGTCGTGCTTGCCTTGTTTGGCAAGTTCTTTCCCGATGCAGCTAAGCGCGATCGCTGATTTTGGATCGAGGGCTAGGGCGGCCTGGTAGACTTTCATGGCTTGATTGGAATCGCCCGTACCGGAAATTATATTTCCAAGTGCAATTTGTAGCGCTAGATTTTTGGGTTGTAAACGCACTGCTGCGGCGAGATCTTGTTGAGCCAGATCGAGACTGCTCTGT
>JADLDX010000717.1 GCA_020846515.1 Pirellulaceae bacterium | reverse complement strand
GGTTTGCTGGTGGTGATTTACGGTCGGTATTATTTGTACCGCCACGATCCGATGGGCAACTTCTTTACCTACTTGCTGCTCTTTCAGGGCGCTATGGTCGGCGTGGTACTGTCGAACAATGTCTTGCTGTTGTTGGTGTTTTGGGAGCTGACCAGTCTTTCCTCATTCTTGCTGATTGGTTTCTGGGGGCACACAGCGGCTGGTCGCCAGGGCGCCCGGATGGCGTTGACGGTAACTGGGTTAGGCGGCTTGTCGTTGATTGGCGGCATGCTGCTGTTGGCGCGGATTGCTGGCAGCTACGAAGTGACGGAAATTCTGGCCAGCGGTGATCTGATACGACAATCTGAGTTGTACCCCGTGGTCCTCGGATTGATCCTGGTGGGTTGCTTTACCAAGAGTGCTCAGTTTCCATTTCACTTTTGGTTGCCGCATGCGATGGCGGCGCCTACACCAGTTTCAGCCTATTTGCATTCGGCGACGATGGTCAAAGCGGGCGTATTCCTTCTAGCCCGCTTTTGGCCCGTGTTATCGGGTACGGATTATTGGTTCTACAGCGTCTCAACGATCGGTTTGATCACGATGCTCCTTGGTGCCGTGTTGGCGCTGTACAAAGATGACTTGAAGGCGATCCTTGCCTATTCAACGATAAGCCACCTAGGTTTGATGACGATGTTGTTGGGTTTCAACTCGGAACTGGCCGTGGTGGCTTGTGTCTTCCACATCATCAATCATGCCACCTTCAAAGCCGCCTTGTTCATGAACGCGGGCATTGTGGATCACGAAGTCGGGACGCGTGACATGTCCCGTTTGGGCGGACTACGGCATTTGATGCCTGGCACAGCGGTCATAGGCACGCTGGCGGCGGTTTCGATGGCCGGTCTGCCCCCGATGAACGGCTTCTTGTCCAAAGAGATGATGCTGGAGGAAGCGGCGCATTCGGCCTGGGTGGGATCAAGTTGGTTGATTCCAAGTGTCGTGATCGTCGCTGCTGTCGTCTCATTCGCTTATTCGATGCGCTATGCCATTTACGTCTATTTCGGAAAAGGCAGACGCGACTATCCGAAGACACCTCACGATCCAAAATTTGGACTGTGGTTCTCTCCGCTGCTCTTAGTGATTCTGGGACTGCTGATCGGAATGTTTCCGGAGACTATTGCAGGCAGTTTGGTACGTGTGGCTTCAACATCGGTTATCGGGCATGCACAGGAGAAGAAGTTTTATTTGGCGATCTGGCATGGTTGGACTCCAGCGCTCTGGATGTCGATTGCCATTGTGACCGTGGGTTCGTTGTGGTTGCTAGCCTACTCGTTGACGCGCCGAGTTTGGAATCAACTTTCCGTTCCAGACGCCAAGCATCTGTTCGATCAGGCGATTGAAGGGATGGCTTGGTATGCCAAGGCGGTAACACACGGTCTGCACAATGGTTCACTCCAGCGTTATGTGGCCATGATCATTGTCACCGCAGTTATGGTTGGGGGAGTTGTTGGCTGGCGCAATTCAGGGCAATCAGCACCAAGCGATGGAGAATTTCTACCAATCTATTGGATCGGATTGGTTGGTTTTGTGTTGTGTATAGCACCTAGCCTGTTCATCGGCCTGCGTCAGGAGAACCGTTTGGTCGTGTTGGTCGTGGTCAGTTTGCTGGGTTTAATGACGTCACTAGCCTTCGTTTACTTCTCGGCTCCCGATTTAGCCTTGACGCAAATCTCGGTGGAAGTGGTGACCTTTATTCTCATGTTGCAAGCTTTGTATTTCCTTCCCAAGCGAGGGCAAGACGAACGGCCGGTACGTCAACGCTGGGGCCACGTGGTCTTGGCGGTTTCGGCTGGTTTGGGCGCTGGTGGGCTGAGTTGGTTGATGATGACCAGCAAACCAGACAACACGCTGGCGGACTACTACTGGACTACTGCTGTCCCGGGTAGTGGAGGTCACAACGTGGTCAATGTGATCCTGGTTGACTTCCGTGGCTTTGATACGTTCGGCGAGATCATGGTACTAGGGATCGCGGCGCTGATTATTTTTGCGATCCTCCAAGGGAGCATTCACGGCCCGCTCAGACCGAGATTGAAGTCGTGGCGATCGGGTGAACTATACTCGCCGTCGCGTCATCCGCTGATGATGGTCGTCGTGACTCGTTTGATGTTGCCTCTGGCCTTGATGGTGGCGGTCTTCATTTTGTTGCGTGGGCACAACTATCCAGGTGGAGGCTTCATCGCCGCGCTGGTCGTCTCGATCGCACTAGTAATGCAATACATGGCCAGTGGATTCGGGTGGGCAGAACGCCAAATACGCTTCGACTATCATGCGTTAATTGGTAGCGGCGCGTTGATTGCTGCGGCGACTGGGATTGCCGCGATGGTGTTGGGGCAGCCATTCTTGAAAAGTGGCTTCGACCACTTTCATCTGCCTGTAGTTGGTAAGTTCGAACTCTCGAGCGCTATGGCGTTCGACTTAGGTGTGTTCTTGACGGTCATGGGCGGGGTCATGTTGGCCTTATCGCAGTTCTCTAAGTTGGGTGATTTGTCGCGAGACAAAACCAACGATGACTCGCCAACGGATTGTCAGCTGGCTAGTCCAGATGATAGTGATATGGATGGGGCATCCAAATCGAGCTCGAGCGTGCGTTCTAGCGCTAGTCCTAGCTCGAATCCAACGAGCGATCAAAAGTCTTTTTTTGAATAGCGGAGGATCGCTGTGGAGTGGTTAGTCGCGATAGCGATCAGTGTTATCACCGCCGTTGGCGTTTATTTGGTTCTTTCACGTCGGACATTTTCGGTGGTGATGGGACTGGTCATGCTTACGTATGCGACGAATCTGTTTTTGTTTTCATCTGGGCGTTTGGCGGTCAACCAGCCGGATATCGTGACCGATCCCGCAGCGCCCCATGCCGATCCGGTTCCGCAGGCGCTCGTCCTGACTGCCATCGTGATTTCGTTCGGCATGACTGCGTTGATACTCGTATTGGCGGTGCGAGGTTACTTTGAGAGTGGCAACGACGAGGTTGATTTGTTGGGGCCTGAGGAAGAGATTGCCAGAGGGCGAACATGAGTCACTGGCTGATCCTGCCGATCCTGATTCCAGCCATTGTGGCGCCGCTGTTGGCTTTGGCGATGCGCAATGACTTGGTGCTGGCACGCGTGTTTTCTGTCGGCTCGATGGTGTGGCTGGTCTTGCTGGGCATGTACCAAGTGGGCGTGGCCTGCGATGGCGAGATTCGTACTTACGAACTTGGAGGCTGGCCTTCGCCCTTTGGCATCGTCTTGGTCTTGGATCGCTTGTCGGCGCTGATGTTGCTTTTAAATGCGATACTTGGTTTATGCGTGTTGTTATATGCCATCAATGGCTGTGATCAGCGGGGCGCGCATTTCCATTCGCTGTTTCAGTTCCAGATCATGGGGATAAATGGGGCGTTTCTGACGGGCGACCTTTTCAACTTGTTCGTGTTCTTTGAAATTTTGCTCATCGCTTCTTATGGTTTGATGGTTCATGCTGGCGGTTCGGCCAGGGTACGGGCAGGTATCCAGTATGTCGTAGTGAACCTGGTTGGTTCGTCATTGTTCCTGTTGGCCCTGGGAATGATTTATTCGTCCACTGGAACGCTCAACATGGCCGAGTTTGCGCGGCAGGCCCCGCTTGTCGGGCCGGAGCACCAGACGGTCTTCTACACGGGCACTGCCCTGATGTTTGTCGTCTTTGGTATCAAGTCTGCACTGGTGCCACTGCAATTCTGGTTGCCGGGAACCTACGCAAATACCTCCGGACCGGTGGCTGCCCTATTCGCCATTTTGTCGAAAGTGGGAGCGTACGCGATTATCCGCGTCTGCTTGTTGGCCTTTGGTGAGTCGGCTGGTGAGGCAGCTTTCTTCATCGGCCCTTGGTTGATACCAGCGGCAGCAGCCACGTTGATATTGGGCATGATCGGTGTAGTCGCGTCGCGCAGCCTGGCCCAGCAAGCTAGTTTCGCAGCCTTGGCATCCATCGGAACTTTGTTTCTTGCGATTGGTACATTTACGCCACAAGCCCAAACGGCTGGCCTGTATTACCTGCTGCATTCGACCTTGGCATTGGCGACTTTGTTTTTGTTGGTCGATGCAGTCGTTATTCGCCGGACCGGTTTTGGCGATGCATTAGTGCCAGCGCCGAAGTTCAAGCATGTAGGGTTGATCGCCAGCATGTATTTTCTGGCTGCGATAGCTATTCTCGGACTGCCTCCACTCTCCGGATTCGTTGGCAAGCTGTTAGTGCTAGAGGCTCTGACTAGCAACTCGAACTGGGGTTGGTTGTGGGGAACGATTCTCGCTACGTCGGTCATGGGTTTAGTTGGTTTCGCCTACAGTGGTAGTCTGGTGTTCTGGAAGAGCGGCGAGTTTACGGAGGAGTTACAGATTGAGTTGGCAGGCGTTGCCGATAGTGGGATAAAGTCCAGCAAAGTAGACCACTCAGGAAAATCTATTTCGGCCGGTATCGTGTTGCCTATGGTGGCGATCAGTTGTCTGTTGGGCACGTTGGTTCTGCTGACTATCTTTTCCGGATTGGTCTTACGCTACCTCGATGCAACTTCGCAGCAACTCTATTCGCCTGAGCAGTACCTGACTGCGGTGCTGGGTGAGGGCGAGAGACCGGTTCCTATCGTCACTGCAGGAGATCACTAGGTGGCCGAACAACAGGAAGACTGTCAGTCCGACACGTTCAGCGACAAACATGATGTTAAGCATGATGCCAAGTATGCTCGCAGAGGCTGGTTCGTGCGGCTATTGCCTCATCCGTTGCTCAGCTTGGTGTTGATCTGTTTATGGATGGCACTGGTAAACAGTTTTTCTGTGGGAGGCTTGTTGGTTGGGACGTTATTCGGAATGCTGATTCCCATTTACACAGCGCATTTTTGGCCTGATCGACCACGCATTCGTAAGCCTTGGAAGATTCTGAGCTTTATAGTCATCTTGGTTTTCGATGTGTTCATCGCCAATGTGCAAGTGGCTTATCTGATTTTGTTTCGCAGTCCCGAAAAGTTACGCAGTCACTGGGTCGTCGTCCCGCTGGATGTTTGTAGCGCCGAGGGTATCACGGCCTTGGCCGCAACCATAACGCTAACACCAGGCACGGTGTCCAGCGACCTTACTCATGACGGCAAGTGTCTGCTTGTTCACTGCTTGGATATTGAGTCGGAGGAAGAGACGGTTCGTCGCATCAAAGATCGCTACGAACGTCGCATCAAGGCGATCCTGTCATGATTAATTTAGCATTGCAATTTGGATTTGTGGCGGTGTCTATCGCGATGCTGCTGAATCTTGGGAGGCTACTACTTGGGCCAAGCGTGCTGGATCGTATCTTGGCGCTGGACACGTTAGTGGTCAACGCGATTGCGCTTATTATCCTCTACGGTATTTTTGCGGAAACGCCAGTTTATTTTGAATCTGCCCTGTTACTGGCCATGTTCAGTTTTGTGGCAACCGTAGCCTGTTGTCGATTCCTACTGCGAGGCGATGTGATTGAATGATGAGCCAAATCATGGAGATTGTAATCGCTGTGCATATCGTGATCGGTTCTGCGTTCGTGCTGGTGGGTTCCTATGGGCTGATTAGATTGCCGGATCTGATGAGCCGCTTGCACGGTCCATCCAAGGCGACGACGTTGGGTGTTGGTGGCTGCTTAATTGCGTCTGTTTTATATTTCACCGCCAGTGAAGGTCGGTTATCCATTCAAGAGGTGTTGATAACCTGCTTCCTGTTCCTGACAGCGCCGGTAACGGCTCACTTCATAGCCAAGGCTTATCTGCACACGCACAAAGATTGCCCCAAAGCGCTGCCATTACCTAAGGGTGAGCACAATTGGAGTACTTTTGACAAGAAGCCATCCTGAGTGAGCCTCGTCCAAACGCGGAGGGACGTTAACTCAATGGTCTGCCGCACAGCTCAAACCTGGCGCTGCGGTACCAGCGAAATCATGTACAGCATTTCGACGCAAATTTGAGCGGATCGTTCGTCGTAGCGCTGCCTCTCCAACTCGGTGTCGTCAGCAATTTTAGGGTCTTCGTATCGAATCGGCATGCGGAGATCACAGCCCATGACCACTGGGCAGGCATCGTCAGCCTGAGAGCAAGTCATCACCGCGCAGTAACCTTGGATTGGATTGGGTGGCGCGTCATACGTCTTGGAAAAGCAAACTTGTGGTGCAAATGCGTCGGATGTGTACACACGATATTGCGGGTTTGTGGCGGTGGGGTCATCCGCAACGATCTTAAGACCACAACGCTGCATGGCTGCGACGGCGCGAGGATTAAACGCGGTAGCTTCAGTTCCACCGGAAAATGTTTCCAATCCGCCCAGTCCGTAGAACTCGGCGGCTACGTGGGCCCAAATTTGTGAAAGTTGACTGCGTCGCGAATTGTGCGTGCAGATGAATGTCAGCTTGACCGGCACCGACTTCGATAAACGTTCACCTATGTAAGCGGCAACTTTGGCGAGGTCGGCTCTGCGATCGCTTGGAATACTGTCGAAGCGCGTTGCCGCGTCCATCAGGTACTTTTTGAGATCTGGATAAAAAGCAGTCGCAGCGAGGTCGCGGGGCTTCAGTGTCATTGAGGTACACGTTCGATCGTAAACATGCAGTTTGATCCAATCAGTGCTCGCTGATTCGATTTCGAAATGGGGCTGTCCAATTGCCTGGCAAACCGAGCGGGCGAATTTTAGCATTCGCGGAAAATCGTGGTAGACGCGCGACTTAGCCGGCGTAGTTCTTAGCGCAAAACTCACAATCCGAAATTGATTGACGGTGACCAACCAAACAACACCCAAAAGATGTAGCCACCCGTCGCCAGACGGTGGAAGGTAGCCACCCGTCACCAGACGGTAGAAGCGTAGCCACCGTCGCCAGACGGTGGATGTGTGGCGTCGGATTTGCCACCACTTGGCGGCAGTGGCAACTAACTTGCCACAGTGGAATCCAAGCTACCCGTCTGTTAGACTCGGGAACCTGCGCCGAAGCGATCTTGTCGAGCAAATTAAACTTGTGGCCTGTCAGGCCCCACGTGGATTCAAACCAATGAAGATAGTGGTTCTGTTCGTTTTGTTGACCGCGATAGAGAGCGGGTTATTGTTCACATGCCAGCAAGCTTTCGCACAAGCCTCGCCACCCAACGTCGTGTTCATCGTGGCCGACGACATGGGGTATGCCGACATGGGAACTCAGGGTGCCAAGGGTTTCCAGACGCCGCATCTGGATAAGTTGGCCACTGAGGGGACGCGTTTCACGAATTTTTACGTCGCACAGGCTGTCTGTACGGCCTCGCGCGCCGCGCTGTTTACCGGATGTTATCCGAACCGGCTGGGCATGCAGGGGGCCTACAATCACACCAGCCTTGATGGCATCGCCGATGACGAATGGTTACTGTCGGAGATGTTTCAGCAACAAGGCTACGCCACGGGCGGGATGGGCAAATGGCATCTCGGCACGCGCATGAAGTTTCATCCGCTGCGACATGGTTTCGATAATTGGCTTGGGATTCCGTATTCCAACGACAATACGAAGTACCATCCGACGTTAGCCGATGAGATGCCTCCACTGCCGCTTTTCGATGGCGAAAAGGTTATTGAACGCGACCCCGATCAATCGCTCTTCACGCAACGCTTTACACAGCGAGCTATCGATTTTATTGAGCGCAATGCCTCGAGACCATTTTTCCTCTACATGCCGCACGTCATGCCGCATGTGCCGATCTTTGCGTCGGATAAGTTCAAGGGAAGTAGCCGGGCTGGCCTGTACGGCGACGTGCTCGAAGAGCTCGACTGGTCGATCGGTGAAGTTATGGCCACGCTGCGACGGCTGAAGCTGGAGGAGAATACGCTGGTGATCTTCATTTCGGACAACGGTCCCTTTCTTTCGTACGGCGAGCATGCTGGTTCCGCCCAACCGCTGCGTGAAGGAAAGCTGACAACGTTCGAAGGTGGCGTGCGCGTACCATGTCTGGTTCGCTGGGCAGGTCGCGTTCCGGCTGGACGAGTTTGTGATGAGCCATTTATGGGGATCGATTGGCTGCCGACCTTGACGGAAATTGTTGGTGGGCGGGCTGGAACGTTGCCGATCGACGGCCGTTCGGCAAAAGGCCTGATCCTGGATGAACCCAACGCGCGGTCGCCGCATGAAGCCCTCTTCTTTTTCTCCGGTACGGCCTTGCAGGCGGTGCGCAGCGGTTCGTGGAAGCTCCACTTTCCGCATCCTTACATCACGCCTGCCGGCGAACCGGGACGCGGCGGTAAGCCATCTAACTTCGGCCAACTTGTCCCCGCTTCAATTAAACTGTCAGGCGTGGAAGGTATCGCCACACGCCATGGTTATCGCATCGAGCAGCTTCAGTTGTCTCTCTTTGATTTGAACACTGATCCTGGCGAACGGCATAATGTCGCTGCTCAGCACCCTGACGTCGTGAAGCGACTCACATCGCTGGCCGAACCCATCCGCCGCGATCTCGGAGATTCCCTCACCAATACACCAGGCACCGGACTTCGCGCTCCTGGCGTCGACAAACCGTAAGGTGAGACACACCGGCTTATTCGATGGTCATGTGCGCACTGTGGCCAACCTACTTCGCCAACACACTGCGAGCAACATCCTGCGAGCAACGCGAAGCCCCAGGCGTTACCAGATCATATTCGACGATAAGAGACTACATGGTGGAACGAAGTCGAGCCACCCAACCCAACCTCATCAGGATGCTGCAATGAAGTTTATGCTTACTCTACTGGCAATCGTGATGCTCGGTTGCAGTCAGTCCAATGCGGCGGACGCCAAGCGACCGAACATTCTTTTCATCCTGGTCGATGATCAGTCCCCGTTTGACCTGCAGTGTTACAACCCTCAATCGCCGTTGCAGACGCCCAATATTGATCGACTTGCGCGGGAGGGGATGGTGCTGGATGGCGCTTATCACATGGGGTCCTTTAGCGGCGCGGTCTGCACGCCGTCGCGACATATGATCATGAGCGGTCGCACTGTCTGGCATTTACCGAATGCACCTCAGGCTATGCAAAAGGGGCTCTGCCCGTCGAACCTGGAACAGCAGACGATACCCGCCGTCTTCAACCGCGCCGGTTATGCGACCATGAGAACTTGTAAACAGGGGAATAGTTATGAGGCGGCCAACAAACTTTTCACCGTGCGACACGATGCCACTAAACGCGGCGGCACGCCAGAAACTGGCAGCGCTTGGCATGGCGACCGAGTGATGGATTACCTTGCCCAGCGCGAGTTGGCCAAGGACCCCCAGCCGTTTCTAATCTACTTTGGCTTCTCGCATCCTCACGATGAACGAGACGGCACTCCGGAACTGCTTGCAAAATATGGTGCAGCCAATCACACGGATAAGAGCTCAATACCGTCGGCCCACCCCAAGCAACCGAAGCTGCCACCGAACTATCTGCCGGCCCATCCGTTTCAT
>JADLDX010000716.1 GCA_020846515.1 Pirellulaceae bacterium | reverse complement strand
CCCTCCCCGACTGAGCTGACGCCAGTCGACCCTCCCGCTGCTACGCAGCGGGAGGGTTAGTTCGCCGGGGCACTTGACGCTGTCGGCATAAAGCAGGACGATTCTCCCATTATGGAAAAGACTACCGCCAGCATTTATGATTTCCCCGTCTACTACGATCTCGTCTTCGGCAGCGATTGCGCGGCCGAGATGGCCTTCCTGCACGACTTGTTTGAGCGTTATGTCGACGGCAAGGTCAAGCGGCTATTCGAACCGGCTTGTGGCACGGGCCGGCTGATCTATCGCTTGGGCCGCGAAGGCTACGAAGTCAGCGGCAACGATCTAAACGAAAAAGCCATCGACTTCTGCAACAAACGCTTGGAACGACACGAGCTGAAAGGTCGAGCCTTTGTCGGTGACATGTCCGACTTTACCGTCAAGAAACCGTACGACGCGGCCTTCAATACCATCAACAGTTTTCGGCATTTGCCTACCGAACAAGCGGCAATCGGGCACTTGAAATGCATGGCTGAGGCCGTTCGGCCCGGCGGTATCTACGCGCTGGGGCTGCATCTGACCCCCACGCGCGGCGAAGCGAGCGACGAAGAGAGTTGGTCGGCGCGACGCGGTCAGTTGGCTATCAACACATTCATGTGGGCCGTCGACAAAAATCCGCGCAAACGTATGGAACAATTTGGCATCAAGTTTGATGTTTACAAACCTACCGGGCATCTGCAAATTCAAGACGTGTTGAAGCTGCGATCTTATACGGCCAAGCAGTTCAAAGAACTGCTCTCCGCGGCACCCCAGTGGGAAGCCGTCGAGACCTACGATTTTCATTACGACATACGCCGACCTATCAAAATCGATGCTGAAACCGAGGATATTGTCGTCATTCTAAAACGCAAGTAACGCGAGGCCTCTACGCGATGGATAACACCCTGATAGCCGACGCCTTCGAAGAGATGGCGGAGTTGCTGGAGTTGCAGGGCGAGAATCCCTTTCGCGTACGCGCTTATCGCAATGGCGCAAAAGCGATCCGAGAATTGGATGAATCGATCGCGGAAATTGTGGCCGATGGCCTGCGCGATCTGAAAGATGTGCCTGGTATCGGTCAAACGCTGGCCGATAAAGCCAAGGCGCTGGTCGAGACCGGCAAACTGCCACAGTTAGAAAAGCTGCGCAGTGAGACGCCACCGATTCTGCATCGCCTGACACGCATTCCGGGCATGGGTGTTAAAAAGGCGCTCGTGCTGCATCGTGAACTGGGCATCAATTCATTGGATGAGTTGCGAAAGGCGTGCGAGGAGCATCGAGTTCGCGATTTGAAGGGCTTTGGTGCCAAGACCGAGGCATCCATTCTGGCGGGTCTGTCGATCGCTGAGGCTGCCTCGCAACGGCTGCGCATCGATCAGGTCGAGCGGTTGGAGCATCGACTGCGCGAGCACTTGTCCAAGCTGCCAGCGATCAAACGCTTGGAGTTTGCCGGCAGCTATCGACGCGGCAAAGATACTATCGGCGACTTGGATATGTTGGTGATCAGCGATGACCCCAACAGTGTCATGGACCGACTGGCCAGCTTTGGCGGCCTGGTCAGCATCACCGCTCGCGGCGATACCAAAATGTCCATTCGCGTGGACGATCAATTTCAAGTCGACTTGCGCGTGGTGCCGGCTGAGAGTTTTGGCGCGGCACTTCAGTATTTTACCGGCTCCAAAGAGCATAACGTGGCCGTACGCTCGTTGGCTCGCAAGCAGGGATTGACCCTGAATGAATATGGTGTGGCCAAGTTGGAAACGCCCGACGTTTATATCGCTGGTGCCAGTGAGGAAGATGTCTATGGGGCGCTGGGGTTGAACTGGATCGCACCGGAACTGCGCGAGGGTCGCAAGGAGATTAGCTGGGCCACTCAGGCCGGCGGCGCGTTCCCACAGATCGTGGAGCAATCGCATATCACCTGCGATCTGCATATGCACACGCATGCCTCTGATGGTCTGTTCTCGATCGAAGAGATGGCCATGGCCGCCCGCGCGCGGGGACTGAAGTTCATCGCCATTACCGACCATTCGCAGCGCGTTAGCATGGCGCGGGGCTTGAACCCCCAACGCGTCTTGATGCAGTGGGAAGAGATCGATCGCATCAATGCGCAGGCGACGGACGGTTTTCGTATCTTAAAGGGCATCGAGTGCGATATACTCGAGTCGGGCCCGATGGATCTGCCCGATGAGGTGTTGGCCCAAGCCGATTGGGTCTTGGGCAGCGTGCATTATGGTCAAAAGCAACCGCGAGAGCAGATTACGCAGCGGGTGCTGGGAGCTTTGGCCAACCCGCATGTCGACGCCATTGCGCATCCGACCGGCAGACTGCTGGGCCAACGTCCGCCCTACGATATTGATTTGGGTGCGGTAATCGACAGCGCTGTTCAACATGGCAAAGCTCTTGAACTAAACGCTAATCCTATGCGACTGGATCTATCGGAATTGCATTTGATCGCCGCCGCCGGGGCCAGCGTACCGATCACGATTAACACCGATGCCCACTCGATCGACGGTATGGACGTGATGCGGTATGGCATTATTCAAGCGCGGCGTGCTGGCTTGTTGAGGGAGCAAGTCCTGAACACATGGTCGTTGGAGCGACTGTTAAAATGGACGCAAAGAAGTCCCTGAGATGTTTCTGAGATCAATTGCCAGCAGCCTGGCTGGCAACTCGAAAGGATTCAAGCCTTGAGCAAGAACATCGTCATCTGTTGTGACGGAACGGGCAGCGATGTCATCTGCGATTCCACCAATGTGCTGCGACTGTTCAGATCGCTGCTGCGCAGTGAGCACCAAACGGTGTATTACGATTCCGGAGTTGGTACCGTTTCTGATCCCAGCAACCTGACCTGGTTTGGAAAGTCGATCAGCCGGAAACTGGACGGCGCGATCGGTCGCAGTGTTCGCGAGAACGTATGTCGAGCGTATCAATTTCTGGTTCGCACTTATCAGAGCGGCGATCGAGTTTATCTGTTCGGCTTCAGCCGCGGTGCCTACACCGTTCGAGCACTGGCGGGCATGATTCATTTTCTCGGGTTGGTGCAACCGGAATTGACGGGACTGGATCGTCTGGCCTGGACGATCTACGCCGATGATCACCATAACTTGCCGATCAGCAAACGATTTGAAGCTGGTAATCGATTCAAACGTTCGTTCTCACGCGCTGAGCCAGTGCGGATTCATTTTATGGGCGTGTGGGAAACGGTCAGTGCCTTCGGATGGATTTGGCAATTGAGAAGCGTGCCGTTTACCGCTAACAACCCGTCGATTGATCACGTGCGTCATGCGGTCGCCATCGATGAACACCGTACGGCCTTCCAGCCAAACTTATTCAGACCGTCCTCTGTCGATCAGCACATGAGTTTTCAAGAGCTTTGGTTCGCCGGTTCGCACGGCGACGTGGGGGGTGGATATCCGGAGGCCGAGAATGGGCTGGCTAAAATCACTTTGCAATGGATGTTCGAAGAGGCGGCTGGTCAGGGGTGTCTGTTCGATCATCGGCAGGTGGAAGATTTTCTGGGAGTCCATGGCCGTCGATCAGGGCCAGATGTTATGGCGCCCGCTCATGCGTCGACGGTTGGCTTGTGGAGATTAATGGAGTATGTGCCTCGTCGCCACTGGGACCATTATTCGGTGCCCGAGCGCATGCGCTGGTTCGCGCCGAACCTTTACAGGCCCAGACGCATGCCGCCGGACGCCGTGATGCACTCGTCGGTTCGTGAGAAGATCGATCGCGACGTTCATTACCGTCCACGGCAATCGCTGTCGCAATAGTTTACATGTAAAGTAATGTGATATATTGCCACTTTGACAAGGTATACGCAGCAGAAAGTGGAGCCAAAATGTCAGACCTAAGCAACCCACGTGTCATCTGGATGAAGGGTGGTTTGTTCGTCGTGCTTGGCCTGCTGTCTGCCTGTCTATTGCTGGCGCGGATGCAATCGCTCACGTCGGCTTTACTGCTGTTGAT
>JADLDX010000715.1 GCA_020846515.1 Pirellulaceae bacterium | reverse complement strand
TATGGCCAAATGCGCGAGTGTTGTAAGGACTCACTTCCGCATCGACCTTTTTTTCTAAATGAGCCACTTCTGACTTGGCTACTTCTTGCAAGGCAACAGCCGGCGCCTTCTTTGGCAACGATTTGCTTGGCGAAGCCACGGCTGACTCAGACGCTTGGGCGTCGTTAAATTTTGATTCTTGAGGGGCTGGTGTTTGTCGCTTACGCTTACGTGGACCTTTCCAGACGGCCAGGCAGCAGCTAACCACCAGCGAACCCGCTGCACCTAGAGCCAAGAGCAGACTGCGTTTGGGAGCAACATGCTTGAAAACCAACATCGGGGGTTGTGGCACAGAGATATCCGAGAAATTGCCCACGTCCAATTGTTTTAGCAGCCGAGCTTCTTCGCGTTTGCGGCCATAGGTGAGTACATCGTTCCTCGCCAATTGAACATTGCGTTCCAGTTCGTTGATGTTCAGTTCGTCATTGTTAAGCTGCGAGGCTTTCTCTTGAGCCAATGTCAACTTGTCATTGATCTCTTCCATTTGAGCGCGCCAACCTTCCAGGGCGGATAGATTGCGCAGGCGATCGAGTTCCAGTTCTTGTCGAATAGGATTTAGAGCCTGTTTGCTCAGTACACGATCCTCCGATTGGCCGTTATAAATCACCTTGGCTTCTTTGAGCTTGGTGCGCACTTGCATAACCAGCGGATGGTCTGGTGCGTACTTGCCCATCAATTCTTTTTCCATCATCTCCAGTTCGAACAACTGGTTGCGCATGGCATCGGTCGCCGCATTGCCCACGCCGGCTGTTTTTTCGATGTCCAGGTTGGCTGGAATGTTGCTGATCTTGCGAGCAATCTCCGCGTCCCGCCCTTGGGCTGCGGCCAACTCAGTGCCCGCCTTAATACGATCAGCCTGCAATTGCCGAATTTCTTGATGGATCAACTCTTGCTTGCCCGTGACAGTCATCAGGCTCGTGCGATTCTTCTCATCGCGTAACCGACTTTCCATCTCCGCCAAACGGCTTTGACTCAGTTCGTACTCGGTTTCAAAAAACTGAAGCGAGCCTTCCATACTGTGCGCGTCTACGTGCACCTTGCGATACTCGCTGATGATGGCTTCGCATAACGCTTGAGCCAACTCGGGCTCGTAGGCGCGGACCGTTACGCCCAGCGTGTAACTCTCTTTGGCCGCATCGATTGTCAGCGCCTTAAACAGGCGCTTGACGGCTAACTCTAAATCCTCTTGAGCCTTGAACTCGTCAGTTGTAAAACCCGCAGGCGCCTTCTCGGAATTGATCAGGCGTTGCTTCAAGAATTTGTCTTGCAACGAATTGACTTTGGTTTCAAACCACTGGCTGGCTCCGTCGATCGCTTCGTTCCACCAGGCGTCGTGCTCCAACACGCGGTCTACGCCAACTTGACGAACCGCACGATCCAAGACAACGCGCGACTGCAACATCTCGCGCACGGAATTGATTTCTGATTGACGACGATCCATCAACGAAATGGTCTGACTGGCCGCCGTTGATGCTGGATCCAGTGATACCGTTCCGCGACCCATTCGAACGTAGAGCAACGCATCGGACTGGTAACTGTTGGGGATCAGCATCAGCACGACGACAACGAGCATGGTCAAGAAACATGCCGTCGCCAATATGCCAAACCATCGGCTCCGCAAGGCGCCAAAAATGTCGGCCAACGTCATGAAGTCTTGTGGAGGTGCTGCAGACATTCGCAAATCTCTTGAAACCGAACGAAGCCAAGATTCTGCCCAACCGCGGGAACAGTTCAACTCTCGCTACCCGTACCGATCCTCCACAAGTTAGCCAAAGCCTGCGATTTTACTAGTTTGTTTCTTGTACAGGCTGGTTTTTACCCAATTTTCGCAAACTACCGAGACCTTACATCCGCTACGAACCAGACCACCATTCTAGCTAGAAGGAGGCACTAGTGTATCACTTTGTTTCTAACGCTCAGGAACGGGTTAAACCCCATCGTCCTGTAATGTGAGAAACGACGCCGTTAGTTGGGCTTTGTGATCAAATCCATGCTGGTGGGTGTCTGCTAAAATATTTTGGAAAGCTAGTCTCAATGGGTGCGGCCAGCATACGAAATTGACCCCAAAACTCTCCTTGGGGGGCCAGTTCCTGAGGTCAACGACGTCTCGATGCTACCCAAAGACGACAGCGCACAGGGCAGCGCACGGGCACCGCTTCTTTTTAGTTGGGCGGATTGGCTTCAAGCTCACGCATGACCATCTGGACGTCGGCCCAGACCAGTTTCTTGGCGTCTGCGTTGCGCAGCAGATAGGCCGGGTGGTAGGTCACCAGCACCCGCGCGCCATGGAAATGGTGAAACCGACCGCGGAGACGCCCTACGGATTCGGTACTTTGAAGTACCGATTGAACTGCCACGGCTCCGAGCAAAATAATGAACTCGGGCTGCAAGATCTCCAGTTGTGTTAGCGCATAGGGTCGACAATTGTCGACTTCTTCGGGAAGCGGTGTCCGATTCTGGGGCGGGCGACATTTCAGCGAATTAAGTATGTAGACCTCTTCGCGACTGAGTCGCATGGCTTTGATGATGTCCATGAGCAGTTTTCCAGCGGCACCAACAAAGGGTCTACCTTGTTGGTCCTCATCTGCTCCGGGCGCTTCGCCGAAGAAACAAACTCTGGGTTGCAACTTCCCTTCGCCAAAGACGGTTTGACGACGATAACAAACCAACTCCTCGCATTTTCGACACGCTTGAACCTGAGTGTTCAGGTGGTTGAGTTTTTCTAAACGTTCGCTCTCGGGCAGGTTAGGCAATTGCCATGTGCTGACCGTCAGCGGAAGGCTGACCCGCGCTACCTTCGGTTCGGCCGACAGTTCGGCTACCGGTTCAGCCGCCGGTGCGGCTATAGGTGCCGCTACTGGTCCGATTTTCTGAGTCGCCAGTCTATCAGTCGCGGGGGAACTAATCGCGGGAATTTCAGTCGCCAGGCGGCTGGTCGTTAAAGCGTTGTCAGTCAACGGGCTGTTCAAGTTTGCTGTCAGGTTTGGCGAAACCACAACCTGATTCACTCGATTGAATCGCCTCAACCCCCCAGCGGCATAGCACTTCAGTATTTGTGCTAAGCCGTGGCGCAGGGCGGGTGTGGTGAGTGGCTGGTTCGAGTCAGAGTTCGTTTCCATGTCGTTAATTGTGTCACTGATAGATCATCGCGCCAATGCGGCGGTGACGGCCTGAGCGAACTGTTGGCCTGACTGGACGGCCGTGCGTTCTGTGACGGAGCCTCGTGCCTGTACTCGCATGCGATCGAGGGTCTGTGCATCCACAGTGACTATTTCATTCAGGGCGGCGGTTAATGAAGACGAATGGTCGGGATCGAATGTCCAGCCATTGAAGTTG
>JADLDX010000714.1 GCA_020846515.1 Pirellulaceae bacterium | reverse complement strand
TCCAGTCATAACTCTGCGTCTCTCTTTTCTCTCGCGGTGTATGAGCATTCAGCATGCATAGAAGCAGACGTACGCCCTGGAGATGGTATTTCGGCGTCCATCTTAATGTGGGCCAAAAACCGTGGGCTAGCGCCCCGCGGCTAATTTGCCGCAAACGCGCTAGCGTCTGGTTTACTTGTGAATCCGAGGCCACGCCTCCACCGTCTGGCGACGGTGGCTACGCCGCAATGCTACACCGCAAGAGGAAAGAGAGACGTAGGTTTTATCAATGTCTCTTCCTAGGCGTTCATGTCATAGAGGCGCAGATGGTTATCGGCATGGGCTACTGCAACCTGGCGATTATCAGGTGACAGACTCATGCCGCGGCCATCGCTCTTGAGCTTCAGTTTGAAGAACTCATGCGCGATATCGCCTTTCCAAAAGTACAACCAGCCACCACTGCCGGCCGTCACGGCTAACCAGAATCCATCAGGATGGTAGGCTACGCCCCAAGCCGTGCCGCGCGTCTTGTCTTTGGACTCTAACGTCTGAGTTATTTTGGACTTTTGCCAATCGACCAATACCACGGCTACTTCGCCGACACCTGCAAACGCATTGCTCACATTGGTGATGCCAGCCATCGCCAAAATCGAGCCGTCGGCATTAGTGGCCATCGAGCGGGCGCCGCCGATATCCGCGCGAAACGTCGTGTCGTATTTGGTCAGGGCTTCTGCTTTGACCACATCAGTTTTCCGATCAGGCTCCTCGATCGACCATAGTTTCAAATGCCCTTTTAAATCACATGACAGCAGCTGCTTGCCGTCGGCGGTGAACGCCACATAATACACGTGCGATTGATGGCCAGAGAATTCGCGAATGAGTCGACCTTCGGCGATATCCCACAGTTTCACGAATTGGTCGTTGCCACACGTCGCTACTTGCTTACCGTCAGGGCTAATCGCCAGCGCCCGAGCCCAGCCGATGTGTGCGTCAACTACTCGCTTGGCCTTGCTGACATCCTTCATGTCCCAAGTGACCAGTCGACCATCGTAGCCAGCCGTCAGCACAGTCTCGCCGTCGGGTGTTACGCCCATGGCCCGCACCCAGCTGTCATGGGCCTGCAACGGTACCACGTTTTTGCTAGCCACTTCATAACGATGGATGATATTGTCTTCAGCTCCAAAGAACACGTACCGTGACTTTGAGTCCCAACAACAACTGATCAACGGACGAGTGTGTTTGTACTCCAAAATCTGGTGGGTCTTGTCGGGCTGAACAAGTGGCGTGGCGGGTTGCTGTGGCTGGAGATTCATTAGGCAAGCAACTCCTTGATCGGCTCTTTGGCTGGATCAGCGATGGGGAACTTGCGTGACCCAATGGTGAACTCACCAGTGGAATCAACTTTCACGGCTTGAAGAATCGTGTGGAATACATGGCCATGATCAACGACTCGATCCACAACCTGAGTACCATTGTCATTCGTCTTGCCGATGATCGCGCCGGGCTGAATACCGCATCCGCCCAGCAGCACGCTCCAAGCCGTACCCCAGTGATCGCGTCCGTAACGCGAATTAATCTTGGGTGTCCGTCCGAATTCGGACATCACGCACACCAGCGTGTCTTGTAGTAAGCCGCGTTCGGCCAAATCGGAAATCAGCGTCGCAAACGGCAAATCAAACTCACCCAATTGCTCAATATGAAAGTCAAAATTCTCGTGGTGAGTATCGTAATTGGAATGATTCACCTGCACGAAAGGCACGTTATGTTCCAGCAGTCGCCGGGCCAGTAGACAGTGCCGACCGAACTCGCTCTGACCATAGCGCTCTTGGTCCTTGGTGGATTCCTTCGACGTGTCAAAGACATCGCGCTGCGCCAACAGGTCCAGCGCTTGTTCATAGGAATAAGCATAGGCATCGGTATCGGCGGTCCGTCGCTTACCGGCAAAGCGATCATTCATTCGTTCCCGCAACGCATTGCGAGCCAGGTCAGCCTGGCTGGTCAGCGATTCCGGACGTTTGGTGAACTGTGGCGGCTGGCCATCTTCCATGGTCACACTGGAATACTTCGGTCCAAGATAAGCCGCTTTGTGATTGCTGGAGCCTGCTCCGCGAATAAGGATATGACCAGGCAACGAGAAGTTCTCGGGGCTCAACAGTTTGGCCGATACAGCACCCAAGTGCGGATAATCTGTGCCAGGCATCTGCTTGCGACCGGTCGTCATTTCAACATGGCCACGTCCATGGTCACCATTCTTGGTATCCAAGCTGCGAATCAGGGACAAGTGATGCATCTGCTTGGCGGTATGCGGCAACAATTCACAAATGTGCATGCCCGGCACAGTGGTCGGTATCGCGCGGAATGGTCCACCCGTATCTGTATTAGGCTTGGGGTCCCATGACTCCAACTGGCTGACCCCACCATGCAGAAAAATGTTCAGCACGCGTTTATTGCCAGCTTTGAACTGTGAAGCCACCGCGGACTGACCGAGCATGGCACCACCCAAGCCGGCAGCCACACCTAAGGAGCCGGCTAATGATCCGGCCATCAAGCTACTCAGGAAAGCTCGGCGCCCAACTGTATGCTCCATCGACTCACAGGCATAGTCGCACTTCATGACCTGGCTCTCCTGATAACGGCAGATTAACGGATGATCGGCTGTAAACGGCTTATATTCGGCTTTGATTCGGTTGGGATTTGGCACTAGTGATTGAATCGGAATTCGTTACTCGACAGCAATGCCCAAACCCATTGGTTAAAAACTTGTTGACGATCGATTTCACTGGGCGCGAGCGATTCAGCAAAATCTAATTTTTCTTCTTCGGTGGCTGGTCGAGATAGTACCGACAGGAACAGGATATCGGCCATCTCCGCCTGCGAGCTGGCCTTGCCCAATTGAACACTCAGATTGTCACCGGCCGGTTTCAGCCATTCGTCGATGACCGATCCGTTGCCGAAGAACAAGGCTTGATTGACGGTCGCTTGAAAATCCTCACCTGGCAAGCCACCGTATAACGTCGCGAACTGGTCTAACCGACTGCGAAGGGCATCGATCAGTTTGAGCTGTTGGCTGGCTGACTTGCCAATCTTCTCGACCGGCGCTTGCGTCGCAGCGTCCGCAGGCGCTGCGCCGCCCTTGTCCGCCACTGCTTTTTCTGGCGCAGGCTTACCAGCAGCTTTCTCTGCAGCCGCTTTCTCTGCAGCCGCTTTCTCTGCAGCCGCGGCTTTCGCGGCGGCGGCTTCAATCTGCTTGACAACTTCTTTGACCTGCATGGGCAATGCGCCGGTAGCTTGCATGGCGCTCATTGTCAGTTGCTCAGGCGACAGCGGCTTGAGAGGGGCAACTTGCCCAGCGACAGTCCATTGGTCAACAATCGACAGCCAGACGGAACTGGCCTTGGCCGTATCCGTGGTTTCCAACTGATGATACTCATTCAACGCGTTACAGAGATTCACTTGTCGCCGGAGGAGATCAGCGTCGAACAAACCATTGGCCAGAGTGGCAGCGGCGGCGATTTGGGCCATCTCCAGTTGCTGCAGTTGAGTCGGGTCGACTTTACCAGTATTCACTTTCGCCAAGGCCGCGTCAGCCGCAGTCAACTCAGCCTGGGCCTTTTCCAGACCGTTGGCTGTCGCTTGAGCCGCTTTGGTCAGCTTCTCCAGCGATTGCGCAAGCTGCTTAGCCTTTTCGGCCACTTTCGTAGCTGCCTCGGCGAGTTGCTTGTCATCGCCAACCGCGTCGGCGGCCAGGCGTAACTTCTGCGAGGCCTCAGCGACCGCGCGCTCTTTAGGCTCAAGCTGTCGCTTGGGCTCCTCAGCCTTTTGATGTGCCTCTGCAGCTTTGTCATATTTGGCTCGCGCTTCACTGACCAACTTGGCATGCTTGGCCAGTTCAATCGCATGGGCATCCTGTCGACTGAGCAACTCGGCATATGCTGCGTCGCTCTTGGCAGCAGCTTCCTTGAACGGACCAATCTGGGCTTCGCGTTCTTTGAGGGCTGCGTTCAAGACATGCCCACGAGCAGCCACATCACTGTAATTGATCGTATCCGCTGCCGGCGGTTCTACCGAACGCTGATAAGTTTTTGACAGGGCAATCGAGCGTATGACTGGACGCAGTCTAAAGTCGTTGGCCTTCAGTTGGGTAGCGATCAACTTCAGCAGTGCGGGGTTGGCTGGTGAATTGAGTTGATGATGAAAATCCAGTGGATGGACGATACCTCGCGAGAGCATCAGCGCCCAAATGCGATTAGCCATATTGCGAGTGAATTGATCACTGCGCTCGATCATTTTGGCCAACGCTTCACGGCGACTGAACGCTGGTCGGCCGGCCACGTTCTTGTCTGGCTTGACCAGATACTCCAGCCCGGCCGCTGGCAGCGGCTCGTCGAACAGGGAAAACTCTTTGGGCAAGCGAGGCGTCGTATGGTCGCGAGAGTTACCTGTGAAGACCGACTTGAAACTGGCCTCGCCGTCCGGCTTTTCCGCTAAACGCACCTCTTTATTGGATGCGATCGTGAACAAACTCGTGCGGTGCAAAAATGCGTATAAACCGTAATAATCTTCTTGCAGATAAGCGTCGATTAGCGGATGGTTATGGCACTGGGCACACTGTAAATCCATCCCAAACACCAAGCGTCCTACATCGCGCGTTACCGCATTGGGCTCAACTTCCCGGCTGAGTATAAACTTGTTGGCCGGATGCAACGAACCGTCTGCCGCCTCGCTATAAATCAGTTCACTGGCCAGTTGATCCAACGGCTTGTCTGACTCAAACGACTGATAAAGGTATTGCTCCCACAGCTGATGCTTGACGTTTTTCTCATTGCGACGTTCCAGCAGAATGACAGAAAACTGCATCGCCATGGTACGATTGAATTCTGGCGAGCCGATTAGCTGGTCGATCAACCGTTCACGTTTATTGGTCGCCGGATCCGCCAGAAATTCTTTGACCTGCTGGGCCGAAGGAATCGCTCCCGTCAGATCCAGATAGATTCGACGAACGAAGTCCGTATCAGAACACTGACGAGCCAACGGACCAACAGCAGCCTGCTCC
The DNA here is from genome assembly GCA_020846515.1 of Pirellulaceae bacterium. Classification (GTDB taxonomy): domain Bacteria; phylum Planctomycetota; class Planctomycetia; order Pirellulales; family Pirellulaceae; genus Aureliella. Next base: position 9,526 of record JADLDX010000714.1, on the reverse strand, counting down.
ACCAATTGATCGATTTGATGATGCAAAGCTAAAGCTTTGTCGGCCGGTTCATCGCCCCTAGCGCCATGTACTAGAAAGACGCCGACTGCGCAGGCAAAGACTCCCAACGCGTGTATCGAAAAACCTCTTTGGCACATGGTCGACTCCGCAGGGATGCGAACATCTGTCTAATCATTGCCTGTGCATTGGTTCTCATCCCCGAAACAACGGTCTGGGGCAGAACTCCACGATGCGGCAAGCAAGGGTGACGCGTGGGACTGGGAAACGGTAGGACGGCAAAGGAGGGATTCGTGGGGGGATGCATGAGGATAACGCATTGGTGGGTTAAAATCAAGTAATTTTGAACCTCCGTTCCGTTCCCTGGTATCCTTCATACCCCCACCCATCACCAAAGTACGACCAATCATGAGCGACCTCACCGATCACACCCAACCAGCACCCAGCCAAATTGCTCGGCCATGGCTTGAATTTCGCTCAGCGTTGGTTCTCAGTCTGGCATCCGTACTAACTGGCTGGTTCATGCCCGAGTTCTACGATTGGACCGGAGCAGATCAGAGTCGAGATGCGCCAATCGTACGTTGGATCGCTTTGGCCATGCTGTGTTTTGACGCCCTGGCAATTGGCTTACTGATCTGGGTACATGTAGTCTCAACCGCACCGACCAGACCCAAACTGACCGGATACCAAGTAAAACTGTGGCACATCATGGTGGTCACACTCATCGTCGCGGGCATGTTGGCCTTTGGTAAGCAAGCATCCAAGCAGACGAGCGACTTTCTTGCGTTTGCCAGCGCAATACCCTCTGTGCTGGTATTGCTTTGCGGAGCCTGGTGGGTGCGTCAACATGCATCCATGCGCTGGCTGCTGGCCGGGTTGCTCAGTTGTCAACTGGCCCCTTTCTTGTGGATATGCCGCGACGGGAATTTTTGGCAAGGCGGGCTTATAGGGATCTCACAAATTCTCGCGTTACCAACGATCATGCCATCGTTACTTCTTGGTAGTCTGCTGCGCCAGCATTATGACGGGTTGATTTGGTTGGGCAACTTGATGAGCAGTTGCGAGTTGGCCGTCGGTATCTGGTTGATTTCCCGCGGCACCAAACGAGCTTTAAGTTATATACTGGTCACATTGACATTATCCATCTTCGGCTCATTCATCCTGCACGCCTTGGTAAGAATGTAAGTTCAGCGTTTGATGTCGGCTGCCTGCAACCAGCCTCGTTGCACTTGATCCATGAAGACCGTCAAGGAATTTCGAATCGCTTGGGCCAGTTCCGTTTGCTGCACATCGGGGAACGCTTGCAGAAATGGTTCGTAATCCAACTCGGATATAAACGGCGCATCGGGTTGACCGACGGTGATCTTAAACTGTGCGGGTATCCCCAGCTGCGTAGCTGCCTGCTGGAGATGCGACACAATTTGAGCAGTGTTGGCAGTGTGATGCGGCATCGTGAAAACACCGTAACCATCAAATGGTCCTACCAGTGCCTGAGCGAAGGCCGCGCCAGCGTCGGGCGCATAGAGATAGTCCTGCTGAGTTTTAAAAGGCACTTCGTAAGGCAGGTCTAAGGCCACGCACTTCATGGCCGTCGTGGGACTGGACGTCAGCCCCGCGTCACGTCCCGGACCAAACAACACACCTGGCCTTAAACAGACTGTGGAAATACCTGTGTCTTGCTGGAAGAATTTCAGAATCATTTCGCTGGCCAGTTTCCAGACACCATACACATTGACGGGTTGAGGCGCCGAAAGCATCGGCACCAGGCCTGCCGGGTAGGCAGCTCGAGGTCCGTAAACAGCAATCGAACTGGCAAACACAACTCGCTCTATGGATCGGCCCCCAGTCTTTATCGACTCGATCAAGTGCTGGGTGGCCGCGAGGTTTGTCTGCAATCCTAAATCGCGATAAGCATTGCAGTCGGGCGTTTGCAGCGCCGCCAAGTGGCCCACGCGCGTAATGCCTTCGCCAGCCAATATCTGCGCTATCTGCGTCGGGTCACACACATCGCAGGCCAGCGCCTTCAATCGCGTGCGATCGACATCGTGAAAGATACGACCTGTACGCTGGTCGCTTACCTTGCGACTGCATATCGTGACGTTATGTGGCGTGTTGCGCAGCAACCACTTGGCTGTCTCACTGCCGATACAGCCATAACCACCAGTGATCAGTATATTGTGCATCAGGTGTTCCGTACTTTGTCGGGGCTAAATGTAAACGAATCGCTCCGCGACTCGTCGACTACATGTAAACGAATCGCTCCGCGACTCGTCAATTACCTTCATCCATGAAGACACTTGTTTAGTCGAGCCACCCACAACAAACAAGCCCCGTGACGGAGTGCCATGTAAACGAATCGCTCTGCGACTCGTCATTGTCCTTTATGCATGAAGATGCCTATCTAGTCGAGACAGCACAACCAAACAGGCCGCGTCACGGAGTGCTGCGGCTACAGTTTATACCGCGTCACGGAGTGCCGCGGCTACAGCACGTCGACCGAACAACCAGAATAAGGCTGGGTGAACGAAGAAGTCCAGCAGTGTCGAACTGATGACGCCACCCAAGATGACTGTCGCCACCGGATACAGTATCTCCTTGCCAGCCTGATCGCCTGCGATGACCAGCGGTACCAGGCCGATGCCTGCGGTGAGTGCCGTCATCAAGACCGGTGCCAGTCGCTCTAGTCCACCGCGCACAATCATGTTAGGCGTGAACTGCTCACCCTCATACTGCACGAGATGCATGTAGTGCTGCAACAATAAAATGCCGTTGCGTGAAGCGATGCCTGATAGGGAAATGAATCCGACCATCGAGGCAATGGTCAGCGTCTGGTTGGTCAACACGAGAGCCGCTACCGAGCCGATGAATGCCATAGGCAGTGCAGCCATAACTTGCAGTGATAAATTCACCGAACGAAACAACGAATACAACACGCAGAAGATGCCCAGCACAGAAATTGCGAACAACAGCCCCAGCGTGCGACTAGCTGCCTGCTGGTTTTGAAACTGACCTCCGTACTCGACAAAATAGCCAGGGGGCAATTTGGCCACCGTAGGCGCAATGGCCTGGCGTATGTCCGCTACGGTATCTACGACGCCGCGACCAGTGACGTTGCATTGAATCAGAATGCGGCGGCTGATATTCTCACGGTTCACTGTGTTCGGACCATCCGACTCTACGATTCTTGCCAAGGCCGACAAAGGCAAAGTGCCGCCATCGGGCAACTGAATGGACAATCGACGCAGCTCCTGCAAGTTCTCACGATAGCTGTCCTTCATCCGCACTAGCAGATCAAAGGTGCGCATATTTTCCAGAACTTCCGAGACGATCGTACCATTCATCGCAGTCTGGATGTAATTGTTCACTGACGCCGTGGTGAGACCATACCGCAACAATTGATCGCGATCTAATTCTATGCGCAATTGCGGAATCAATACCTGACGCTCGATCATCACGTCGGCTACACCGCGGACTGCGCTCATCGATGCCTTGAGTTCATCGGCCGTGCGACGGAGCATTTCCAGATCCTGACCGAACACCTTGATACCGACTTGCGCTTTGACACCGGAAATCATGTGCGAAATCAAGTGCGCGATCGGTTGCTCGACTGCCGTGGCAATGCCTGGTATCTCCGCCATCGCCGCGCGAATCTCAGCTAACTGCTGCTGGCGGTTACGCGGCGAATCCGGATCCAGCTCGATCAGGAACTCAGTCATGTTGACGCCCTCGGCATGCTCGTCCAGTTCCGCACGACCCGTGCGGCGCGCGAAACGTTCGACATCATCTATGCGTTGAAGGGCTCTCTCCACCGTTTGCACAATGGCATTGGAAGCAGACAACGATGTACCCGGATCAAGCACGACGTTCAGCTGAATGGTGCCCTCGTTAAATGGTGGCAGAAAGTCCCGTTCAATGCGCCACAAGCACGCGCCGGCAATAGCCACCATGATCCCAGTGGCCACCAAGATCGGAACAGGTAGCCATAAGCTAAAGCGGATGACTCGCTCGCCAATGCGTTTGAGCAGTCTCAGAACCAGACTGTCGCCGTCATCTCGCCCCGATGCCTGTTGCCCCGATCCTTGTTGCCCCGCTTTGTGCTGGCCCAGAAACCAATAGGCCAACACGGGTGTGACCGTCAGCGATACCAGCAATGACGCAAGAATGGATACGATATAGGCGACGCCTAAGGGCGCGAACAGCCGACCTTCCATGCCTCCCAGCGCAAACAAGGGTATGAACACCAGGATCACGACCAATGTGCCGTAGACAATCGAGCGACGCACTTCGATGCTGGCCTGAAAGACGACTACTAGAGGTGACAGCGGTGACTGTGCCAGCCGATTTTCCTTCAACCGCCGATGAATATTCTCCACATCCACAATGGCATCATCCACCAATTCGCCCATGGCCACAGCCAATCCGCCCAAAGTCATCGTGTTGATGGATAGCCCAAAAGTTGCAAACACCAAGACCGTCATGACCAACGAAAGTGGAATGGCGGTCAATGTTATCAACGTGGTCCGTACGTTCATTAAGAACAAAAAGAGAATCACCACTACCAGCAGCGCCCCATCGCGCAGAGCCACCGCCACATTTTCTATGGCCCGATCGATAAAGGCCTTCTGTGCGTAGAGGGGCATGATCTGCGTTCCGGCTGGCAGCGAAGTTTTCAGCTCTTCGATGGCCTGCATGACCAAATCTGAAACGACTCGCGTGTCTGCTCCGGGTTGTTTGTTAATAGTTAGCACGACGGCCGGTCCGCCGCGCCAATTGCGGTCACGCTGGTCATTGGTACCGTCGAGTAGGCCGGCCCGTACAAACGCTGAGCTATCGCCGCGTTTGACTTGCGGTCCCTCGCGAATCTCAGCCACCTGCGATAACTGCACCGGTCGACCTTCTCGAGTGGTCACCGGAACTTTGCGTAGATCATCCAGTGATTCAAGGCGACCTAACGATCGCACCAGCAACTCATTGGGCCCTTGCCGATCGAGGTAACCACCTGTTCCGTTTTCGTTGCTGTCGCTAACCGCTTTTTCGATCTGAGCCAGGCTAACGCCGTATCGCAACATTGCCTCAGGATCTACCAGGACCTGAATTTGTTTGCGTTGCCCGCCCATGGTGAAGACTTGCGCGACGCCAGGAATTGTGAGCAATCGTTGCCGCACTACCCAGTCCGCATTGGTGCGCAGTTCCATACTGTCCGCGTTCGGATCGTCATGCCACATGCCCAGCATCAAGATCTGCCCCATGATCGAAGAGATGGGTGCCAGTTGAGGCGAGATCCCACGGGGTATACGATCTTGAATCATCTGAAGCCGTTCGGAAACAATTTGCCGATCGGTATAGACGTCCGTACCATAGTCGAATTCTACGTAGATAACCGAGATACCCACGGCAGACGAACTTCGTACGGCCTCGACTCCGTTGGCTCCGTTCATAGCCGTCTCGATGGGCAATGTTATGAGCGACTCCACTTCCTCTGGCGCCATGCCCGGTGCTTCGGTCATGATGACAACTCGAGGTCGATTCAAATCGGGAAATACGTCGATCGGCATAATTGCTGCGCGCCAGATCCCCAAGAGGATTAGCGTGGCCGCAGCCACCATGACCAACAATCTCTGTTGGAGTGAGAAGCGAATAATTGAAGTCAACATAAAAGGAAATATCCGTTGGTGCGCCCAAACGATCGATCGCTCTTGCATAGCCACCGTCGCCAGACGGTGGTCTCCCGTAGCCATCCGTCGCCAGACGGTGGTCCCCCGTAGCCATCCGTCGCCAGACGGTGGACTGAGGCGAAATCCACCGCTTGGCAGCGGTGGCTACGTAAAATCGTCAATTCGCGTTGTCCACTTAGTGTGAGTGGCCAGCGTGAGGATCAGCGACACCGCTGGCTTTACTCTTGAGCGCCATTTGCAATTGATGAGCTGAGCGCAGCGCCAGTTTATTGCCTGGCTTGATCGAACCATCGTTGGCAATCACCACCGAAGTCGGATCACGATGCATTACGTGCACGGGTACTCGATAAAACATCAGACCCTGGCCGCGAAACACGAACCACTCAACACCATCTTTTACCACCGCATCCGCGGGCAATATGAGCTGGTCTGTCCATTCTTCCACCGGGACTTCTAGCTCCAACCGCTGCCCCACTCGGTACTTCCAACTGACGAAGCGTTGACCTTCGGCATTGGTGGTGTCGTTCAAGATCTGGTTTGGCAATTCGACAAACACCGACAGTGTTCGCGAGTTGGCATTTACGGCATGGTCCACGAAGGCCACCTGCAAGTTGGCAACCTGAACGGCCGTCCCTTCGCCTGGAAAATTGGCCGTCACGGACCAGCCGCGTTGATTGAGCAGTGCAATAGCGTCGATGTCCTGTTCAAAGGCCTGACCTTCGATAAATAGTTGAGAGTAGTCGGAAAGCGTACATAGTTGGGCACCCGCGGTGACCGCCTGCCCCTTGCTCGCCTGCAGTTGGCCGATCACCAGCGGCTTGCCACTACTGGGTTGATCTTCAGGATGTGCGTGCTGCGCTGAGTTCAATCCCGAGTTCAAGGCTGGTTGCATGGACGGGAACTGAGCGAGGGACGGCGAGGACTGGGTGGCAACGAAAGACACGGGTGTGAATGGCTGGCCACTCAAACGCAACTCTTCTTTTTCGCTATGCGTGTCAACGTCCGGCGCGACGATCTGTAGATCGCCCAGCAGTTTTCCGCCGGTAGCGATATCTTCAATCTGCCTCTCCGATAGCCCGTGTAGTCGAAGGGCTTCGCGCTGCGATCGGATATGGGCTTCCAGTTTGTCTTTGGCATAACGTCGATCCAACAACGACTTGCCCGACACGGCACCAGATTGCGTGGCTTGCTCCAGCCGAGCAATCTCACGGTTTTCCACAGCCAGTTCCGTAATCGACTGCAAGAACTGCGTCTGCGTCTCGACCAGATCTTCGTAGGTCAATCGAACTTCAAACAACAAGTGACCGGGTGAGACCGCTTCGCCGGTGACGGCATGCACATGTTTAATCACCCCGCTGAGCGGAGAAGAAACAATGATTTGCGACCGCCCAGGTTTGGACACGATCACAGCTGGAATCTTGATAGTACGCCTGTAGGTCCCCAGCGAAACGGGCCGCAGATACTCGTTCGTTAAGCCCAGATTTGCAATCGCTTGTGTGCTTAACTCGATGCTCGGCAATGGTGGGCGGCCCGACCGCTTCTCAAATGGATTCTCATGACCATGATCGTGGTCATGATCGTGAGTGTCTGGTTCTGCTACCACGATTTCGGAACCCGAGCGCATCCAGCCGCTTGAGGCCAACCACGTATTGGCCATTGGCCACCACACAGGCAACGACAAACCGGCACCGACGACTAGCACGATAGGGACGAGCCACTTGGCCGTCTTTGAATGATCTAAACGAGCGCGCATAATTTCCTCTCGATCAACTTTAGAACGTGACCAGGGTTCCAACGTGTTGCTTCAGGCGGAGCTCTGCTGGCGTTAGAGGGCCTGCAGATTGCGGATTCGATTGGCGGACAATGCCCACCGCACGACGATCCTTATTCCGCGATGATTGTTCCCTGAAACCGGCTCAGATCAGCCAGTGTTGGAATAGAAGATGCCGACCGCGCGCAGCGGTACCGACTCTGTGCACCTGGTCTACATCGTAGGCCTTACCCAACTGCACATGGGCACTAGTGCCTAATATGTTGGGCCGAGTAATCGAACTAAAGCGCGTTGAATCTTGTGTGCCTGTTTCCGGCCGCGTGTTGACCAGCAGATAAGTGCAAGTCTCACCATGGCAATGTTCAGGACAATGATCAGGGCAAGGGCTGGGACACTCGCCAAGGTAACGCTCAGTTACTTTGGTGGGAGCACTCGCCGTTTGAGCGCTAGGCAGCTTCGAAATCGGGATGTTGTCTTTGATTTGAGCGTGGCTCGGAAGCCTGTGCTGACAACAGCTCGCATGCGACGAGCATACCGCTGGAGACAGGCTGATTTGGGCGTCTGCTGTGCTAGAAGCAGTTGGTCCAACGTGCGCATGATGACCGCAGCACCCCAAGATGGAGTGAGCCACTAAGGCGACCAGCGTCAGCATGTGGACGAAATATGCGTACAACTCAATAACCAAACTTGAGGCAGCCACCCGAATCACTTTCCTTATCGGTATATTCGGCCATTGGTCTGAACCGGTCAAGTCGGAAATGGCCGGAACTCTGCTGGCCGTAAGGCAGCCAGCCGCTCGACACTTGGCAATCTGGGTTATATTCCACCGCCTGGCCAAGGCGCTACCCAAACAGCCCAGCTCGACAGGGTACTCAGCCACATCACTGAACTAGGTGCCTTACTTTCCTCACTTGAATGCAAGCAGGCAGGGACCATTTTGAAACTAGCTACTGTATTAACACCCCTATCGACGGCCAATCTGCGAATGGCAGCTCAATGTGGAGTCGAGGGAATTGTGCTGCGATATCCTGGGACAGATCTGGCGGTATTGAATAAGTCCGTGGCAGAAATTGAATCGTACGGCCTTAAGGTATGCGCGATCGAGGGTTACTTACCCATTGAGAAAATCAAAATTGGGCAGGATCACGATGGCGCTGAAGTAGCCTCGGTTCATCAACTACTGCGGAACATGGGGCAAATCGATATTCCGGTCTTATGTTACAACTTCATGGCCGGATCAGATTGGGTGCGTACTCAAGTTGATGCCGTCGAGCGTGGTGGAGCAAAGGTCACGGCTTTTCGGTTGGCCGATGCACAGCGGGCCATCTCGCTCAATGCTCGCGAGACGGATCGATCCACGCGCATGAGCGCACCACAACTCTGGGACAACCTGCAGAAGTTTCTGGAGCAGACCATCCCTGTGGCTGAATCAACTGGGGTAACGATGTGTATGCACCCCGACGATCCGCCGCTGGACGAGTTTCTTGGAAAAGCCCGCATCATGAATTCGGTGGAGAATTTTGAACGCTTGGTCCGTTTAGTACCCAGTCCGAGGAACGCGATTTGTTTCTGCTTAGGCACCTTCGCGACCATGGAGCTTGACGTAATCGATGCCATCCGTCGCTTGGGTCAGCACATTCAATACGTTCATTTTCGCGATGCTCGTGGTACTCGAGCAGACTTTGTCGAAACGTTCCATGACAACGGGCCGACCGATATGCCAGCCGTAGTGCGGACGCTTCGCGAAGTTGGATTCACCGGCTCCATGCGCCCAGACCATGTGCCTCAAATGGAAGGCGAAGACGATGGCGAACCCGGCTATACCATGTTAGGGCGCCTATTCGCATTCGGGTATATGCGCGGTTTGTTGCATGCGACTGCGTGAACTAACCCGCCCGCTGCGTAGCAGTGGGAGGGTCGACTGGCGTCAGCTCAGTCGGGGAGGGCGCCTCCCGTGCTAACCCAAGCATGAAGCACTTCGCTGCAAACTAACCCGCCCGCTGCGTAGCAGTGGGAGGGTCGACTGGCGTCAGCTCAGTCGGGGAGGGAGCCTCCCGTGCTACCCCAAGCATGAAGTACTTCG
>JADLDX010000713.1 GCA_020846515.1 Pirellulaceae bacterium | reverse complement strand
GTGGCGCCAACCTGTGCCAGCGATGAAACGCTGAGACGTGAGGTCTTGCCAGGTGCTGGCACCAGTTTGAATCGAGCCTTTGATTCCATTGGTGGTCTCATCTAGCGCGATATGCACACGGTTGTCGAGCGAAATGAATTCTGCTCGACCGTTGACGTTATTTAGATTGACCAAACCTCCAATATTGACATTGGTTGGATTGCCAAACGTGCTACTGTTGGAGACCGTGTCACCTGAACCATCAAGGGCAAGCACGGTCCCGCGAGTTGGGTCAGTGATAGTGGTCGCATTGCCAACAAAAGTCCCGTTCTGGGTCGTCCCCACGCTTTGATCGTTGGCAGTACCACCTTCAAATGTGTACCAGCCTTGCATGTTGGCGGCCTGTGCCGTCTCGATGACGAGATTGATGCTGCCATTAAAGTTGCTTGGCGGCGCGTAGGTCAAACCATTCAAGGCGGCGTTTATATCGCTTTCGGTACCAACGATTACCATGCCGCCGCTGCCGTTACTGCCACCCGGGAATGTGAGTCCTGTGGTTTGCGAAAGGGTCAGCGTGCCAGACGGTACAGACAAACTGACTTGCAACAGTGCGTTGGTGGATCCATTTTGGTCGGTGACCGTGATCGCATTTCCATTGGCTGTTGAGAAGACCTGGCTGGTGTCTTCGTTTGTGGCCTGCGAACCTGGCAAGACGTTGGTCGGTTCGACTGACACATTGTTCAGCGCGATGGTGAATGTACGATCGAACGTGGCACCACTGCCGTCGGTCACGCGGACGGTCATGGTGTGAGTGGGTTGCGATTCGAAGTTTAACAGACTTCCATTGGCAACAGTGATTACACCCGTATCACTGTTGATAGCGAACGCTCCGTTGACCGTTTGCGAGGTGATGGAGTAGGTGATGGCATGCGTGGCATCGAGCACGTCATCTGCGTTCCACTCGATGATGTAAGCATAATTTAAGCTGCTATCCATCCACTGGCCGGACGCGTTCATCCGCCCATAGTCTTCACCTGCGACCGATGCGGTCGGTTCACTCGAGACCCAGTTGGTGTACCTTCCATCAATCGCGTAACCGGTGCTAGTGCCGTTCCAGAATTCATCGCTGTCTGATAGACCATTCTGCCAACGCCAGGCCCCCTCAGACGTTTGGTCGGTGGCACCCAACCAAACATCGGTAGCAGCCAGGGAGCGGAGCGAAAGGACGCTGGCGTTTTCGGCTGCTGATCCGATGGTGACCAGTTGTCCGTTGACCCCATTCAGTGCCGTCGCCAGCGCATTGTCGCGAGCTGTTGTCCAGTTTACCACAGTGTTGACAAGCTTGTAGAACTTGCCCGTTTCACCACTGTATCGCAAGTTGGGATCCGCTGCCAGCAACGCTGTTATGCGAGCTTCACGATCGGCATCTGTGCCGTAGACACTACCTACCAATGTGCCAGTCAAAGCGTTTTCGTCGACGGCTAGCGAGAGAGTAGGATCATCAGCCACAAAGCCCACGCCTGTCGCGTGCATGGCGGTAAGATTGTTTCCCGAAACCGAATCGGTGATTTCCACGGCGATAGTCAGATCATTAAAAGTCCAGTTGGCCACCAGGCCGCTGGTGTTGTACGGTAACGTCGTCCCGTGAGCGCTAGCGATTTCTTGCGCGGTTCGTACGTCGTTGAAGATGCGTGCGTCGAACAGGGTGCCCTTGAACGCTTGCGGCGATTGAAATCCGCCACCCACGGAGTCTTGATCGTGGCCGAGGACTAGAACACCACCAGAGGTTAACGTCGCGCCAGTTTGAAGCCCTGTTCCGCTGGCGAAGGAACTGCCATTGAGAAAGAATTGCCAGGCGCCGGTTGAGTTATTCCATGTGACAGATAGCGTATTCTGTCCAGTACCGACTAATGAATTGAAGTTTACAGCACTTGAGGAAATGGATGTACCTTTAACCGACAAGCTAAGCGAACCATCGGCGCCGGTTCGTAGATAAACTTCATTGTCTAATCCTGTAACCGCGTAGTTCAGGAACGTATGCTGCATGTTGGCTTGTGATAACGAGAATTGAAACTCGAGTGTGAACTGAGTTCTGCCGCCGAAAATGGAGCTGCCGTTATCTGCGATCAGGTAGGTATCGTTGCCGGATCCGTCGTTGAGGATTAAGCCGCCGCGACGCGCGGTATTGGATGCCAGAGCGGCTGGGGCGGTGTTGACAATAACGGCGGCCACGGCAGCAGCAAATTCCGAAGTATTATTCGTTGTCAAATCGGTGGCCGTTAGGCTGATGAATTCACCTGCTGTTACGGACACACTGGCTAGGGTTTGGTTGAAGGATATGTTTCCACTGCCGTCGGTGGTCACATTGAAAGTGCCCAGGTAGCGTTGCCCTTCGCCGTGGCCACTTGCGTCAGCGGCGGTGCTGGCGAACACTTCGATCCTGAATGTCCGGCTGGCAGTACTGTTGAGCGAGCCTTGCACTTGTAGGCCGGCCACGGCAGCCCCGGCCGAAGTAATCACTGGGAAGTTTTGCAGGCCGTTGGCTCCGCTATCTCCATCTCCCGTATCGTTCGCGGTCACACCGAATCCATTGGCTGATCCGCCCACCAGATTGATGCCAAGACTGGCATTGCTATGAATCGCGTTCCCTAGAATGGCATTGCCATTGCCGGCCGTGGATTCAATGCGTACGCCATCGCGAGCATTGAACGCGATTGTGTTGCCTGCACCGGTGGCCGTGCCACCGAGGGTGTTGTTGCTGGCATTGTTTGTGACCAAGATACCGTCAACGCCGTTGCCCAGGTTTAATGAACCGCCGGAGTTGGTTCCGATGTAGTTACCTTGAATCAAATTGTTGCTGGTTCCAGTGCCGTTCAGTTCAATGCCCGCGAACGAATTGCCGCCGACAACATTGCCGGCTCCAGCCGCAGTGCCGCC
>JADLDX010000712.1 GCA_020846515.1 Pirellulaceae bacterium | reverse complement strand
CATAGACGAGTCCGCAGCGAAGTGCTTCATGCTTTGGTTAGTCGAGGCACGCCCCCTCCCCGCCTGAGCTGACGCCAAGCGACCCTCCCGCTACTACGCAGCGGGCGGGTTAATGCGCCAGATGGCACTAACGTCATCTATCGCACCCTTGTTGGCGGTAGTCGCCCTTTTATCCCCCCCTGTACGGACGTGAACTATAGATTTAACGGGCTTTCGCCGTTATAAAGGATGGATAGTTTTATTCTTATCAATCTGCTCGTGATCCTTGGAAAAAGAAACATGTCGAGTCGTTTCGGTCGGAAAGCTTTTACACTGGTAGAGTTGCTGGTGGTCATTGCGATCATTGGCATTTTGGTTGGCTTGTTATTGCCTGCGGTCCAATCGGCGCGCGAAGCGGCCCGTCGTATGCAATGCTCCAACAATCTGAAGCAGCTCGGTTTGGCGCTGCAGATGTATCTGGATACCCACAAGAAACTGCCTTACGCCAGCAACTTTGTTGACTCCATCGCTTCGTGCGGTAACTTCGCACTGATTGGCAACCCGCACCACAGTGGCAATGCAGGTTTGCTCCCGTACATCGAACAAAACGCGCTTTATAACCAGCTCAGCTTTAACGAGAGCATCGACACCGGGGCAGCCATCAATCGTCCTTTGTTGGCGCGACGCTTTATTCCGGTCTTTACTTGCCCCAGCAATCCGCTGGCGGGTACGGGTACGCGCGCCGATGGTGCTAACTTCGCTGGCTTTAATGCGCCGGTCCAAGAAGGCATGTATCGCTTCTGTGGTGGCACGATGAACAATACGATGACCACCTCGCGTGACTGCACCATCGCTTCGCCAAGTTTTTGTTTAAATGCCGACGGTGGTATCAATGGCGGTTGGACCTGCATTCACAATAGCCCTGGCTCCATCCGCGGCCTGTTTGCACGCGGCGTTGCCAGCATGCGTTTTCAGGACGCGCCGGATGGAACCAGCAACACCATTGCGATGGGCGAGACCAAGCCACACTTTTCCGAGTTTGGTGGCCTGTGGACTTGGAACGTTCCCATGACTCTGTTCTCTCTCAAACTGAACAGCACCTTCTTGCGCAACGCCGAGCGAACGCGAACGGTCAGCTGGTTGAATGCTCAAGGTCATGCCAGTTACCATACCGGTGGCGCACAGTTTGTTTTCTTGGATGGGTCCGTGCGATTTATCTCTGATAGCATCGACTACCCGACGTACTGCCTGGCAGGCGACCGCGCAGACGGTAAAGTTATGCCTAGCCTCGAGTAACCCTCGCAGTTTTGCCTTTGGATTCTTCGGGCATGAGTATAGCCCGTGATCTACGTATTCGCCGTATCCTCGGCATGGCCCGAGGATACGCGTTCTCGCAAGTTTTGAACCTGCCATAGGGCGCTGTCCCTGGGCTCATTTGTTTATGGCCGTTGGCCTTTTGATTGCATTAAGGAATACAAGGAATAATATGAAGTCCCTGGCGAGCCTCAGCGTCTGTTTACTGGTTTTGGGCCTCTGTTCTGGCTGTGGTAACAGCGATGGACGCGTGGAGGTGACCGGTGAAGTAACGTTTGATGGCAAGCCGTTGGAGGATGGCAACATCACCTTCGGTGGCCCGCAAGGGGCGGCTGGTGCGGGCAAGATAGTCAACGGTAAATTCTCGCTGAGCGAATCCGGAGATGAAGATGGCGTTCAGCCGGGTTCGTACGATGTATTGATTAGTTCGTGGTTCGAAGAACGCGGCTCCGTGCGTCCCGATGGCAGCTTTTCGCCTGGCAGTACCCGCATACCGCTGTCCTATCTCGACCCCAAGAATTCGGGGCTCAAAGCAGAGGTCAAGAGCGGCGAAAAAAATGAGTTCAAATTTGAGCTAAAGTCGGATGCAAAATAGGCTCGAGCGGCTAGAATCCCGGCAGCCAAGAGTCCGTATGCCCTTTGAACAAAGGTAGTCGACCAATGCCGGGCAAGCCTCGTCGACGTCAGGTGCGTTCTCAACTGGCTTTGACCGTCGACCATCTCTGGGCCAAAGCCGTTCAAATGTTTGAAGCTGCGGATTTTAGCGGCGCGGAGACCACCGCCCTCTCTCTGCTTCGATCCGATCCCAATCGAGTTCAAGCGTGGCATCTGGCGGCCGTGGCGGCAGCCAAGTTGAAGCGACTGGATGATTCGATCGCTCGCTTACAAAAATGCGTCGCGATCGATGTCCAGTACGCTGCGGGCTGGAAAGACTTGGGCAGCCTGTGTTACAACGCCCAACGCTTCGAAGAGTCCCAGCAGGCCTTGCGTGGCTACCTGAAGCTCAAGCCGCATGATACATCGATCATGGGCCTACTCGGTACCGTTCTGCAATCTATGCAGCGGCTAGAGGATGCTGCCGAGTGTTTCCAGCAAGCCCTTGAAATTCATGCAGATGATTGGCGATTATACGAAGGACTAGCCAGCGTCTATCAGATCAGCGGTCGCCACGAAGATACCATCGCCTGCCTGTTGCGAGCATTGAAGTGCTCTCATTGCAGTCCCGATATTCATCGTCAACTGGTGGCCGCTTACCGTTGCATGGGACAGTTGGCAAAAGCCGCTGAGGCGGCTGCAGCTTGGCAAGCATTGGACCCCACCAACCCTACGGCGCAGCATATGTTAGCCGCATTGGGGCGCGAACTCGCACCCGAAAGAGCGCCGGATGAATACATCTCGCAAGTCTTCGACCAGTTCTCCAAAAACTTCAATCAGCACCTGGCTTCATTGAAGTATCGCGCTCCAGAACTCATGGTGGAGATTGTATCGCGTGTCCCACTAAACGATGCTCTGATTTTAGACGCGGGATGTGGTACAGGCCTTTGTGGAACATCCCTGCGTCCGCTGGCCAGTCGCCTGGTCGGCGTCGATCTTTCAGCCGGGATGCTGGAGCAGGCCGAGCAATTAAAGGTCTACGATGAACTGCACCAGATGGAGCTGACCGCATTTCTGACTGAATGCCAAGTGGAATTCGACTGGATTGTATCGGCCGACACATTAATCTACTTCGGAAATTTGATACCTGTTTTGGAACAAGCTCGACGAGTCCTTAAGCCAAACGGACATTTGGTCTTCACGCTTGAAGAAGATTCGCAGCCAGAGGAGACGCCCAGCTATCGTCTGCAGCCCAACGGCCGCTATGTCCACCGTCCTGATCAAGTAATCGCATGGCTTCGACAAGTGGGCTTTGTCGATATCCATGTCACCAGCGAAATCCTAAGAGAAGAAGCCGGCAAACCCGTGAAGGGACTACTGATTCAATGCCTCAACGCTCGCTGAACAGTATCTAAATGAGTTGTTTCTAAACGAAATCGAGATGCGCCGTTCTCTGACCACAACGTCCCCATTCCTAACCCGATACCCCAATCCCCAGTATCAAGGAGAGTGTGATGAGCAAGAGACCTGAGACTCCGATGGAGCGGCTGAAGAGGACCCCGCTTTGGCAAATGGGGCTCGTCGTCATCGGCGCTGGCATCGCGTCCAATTTGGTAATGGGCCTGAGCGCGACTTCGGGAGGATCGGCTGCGGAACGCGGCCAGGCTTTAGGACGCGGCCTCGCTACGCTAGTTTTTGTGATTGCTGGTGTCGTATTGATTGTCATGCACTTCGTACGCCGGAAACGCTGACAGGCCAAGCCGGCGGCCCCCTGCATTTACTCCATCTGCTCCATCTGCTCCATCTGCTTCAGTGAGTAGAGCGGAATGAATGCCAGACTATCGGG
Source organism: Pirellulaceae bacterium (assembly GCA_020846515.1). Lineage (GTDB taxonomy): Bacteria > Planctomycetota > Planctomycetia > Pirellulales > Pirellulaceae > Aureliella. The sequence continues at coordinate 10,870 of JADLDX010000712.1, read as the reverse complement.
CACTGTGCATGGCGCATTCGTGGAACATGTTTTGCTCAGCCTGCAAAACTTCTAGTTCTCACGCGTCAGCATAAAGACCTCTCGAAATGATGCCATCTTCCGTCCTGCGAACGTTACTTTTGGTACTCTTCAGTTGGGGGCTATTGGGAGCCGGCATTTATTTCGCGTACGATGCCTACCATAGTTTTCAACAGAACTCTTCTCAGCAGGCCTATCAACAAGTGCTAGTTCCTGCGCCTGTTGTAGCGGACGATGGGCTTCGACGCGACGTACGAGCACCTGCTGACCAGATCGTGGTGGTACCAACTGGCGAAAGCAGTTGGAGTCGTTGGGGGAAGGTGGCTGCTGCGGTGCTCTGCTTAGGCTTATGTCTTGGCGGACGGATGCCCGCCAAGGCTCTGATGAAAAGTAGCCAGCAAAAATCTGTAAATGCCGATGGTTCCCACGAGCATCTGCCGCATTCTACTTTTGAAGTCATCCGGCCTGATGGCTCGCGTCTGCATGGCGCGGTTTTCGGAAACGGCCAGCGGCCGACACTACTACTAACTCATGGCTGGTCACTGGACTCGTCTGCATGGAACTACATGCTTGCTTCATTGACGAAGCAATATCGTGTTGTGGTCTGGGACTTAGCCGGACTTGGCAAATCGAAAGGCCCCAAGAACAACGACTACAGTTTGGGCAAGTTAGCTGACGACCTGAATGCCATTCTGGAACGTGTATCCCCGACTGGGCCGGCTATCTTAATTGGGCATAGCATTGGTGGGATGACCCAGCAAACCTTCTGTCGACTGCACGGCGATAAGCTGGGCGGTACTGTCAAGGGCCTGGTCATGCTGCAAACAACGTATACCAATCCGCTGTCGACGAATATGTTGGCCGGTGTCGTCAAACCATTGGAACCATTGGTCAGCTTGATAAATCTGATGATGATTCCGCTGGCGCCACTGCTTTGGTTATCTAACTGGCAGAGCTACTTTAATGGTTCGTTGCACACTGCAGCGCGACTTGAGAGCTTTACAGGCAAGCAAACTTGGGAGCAACTTGATCATAGTGCCAAGCTAGGCGCGAAAGCCTGGCCGGGTGTGGTCGCTCGTGGGAATTTCGGCATGATGAAGTTCAATGAAGAAGCCACGCTCCCCAACGTAAATGTGCCTGTGTTGGTCGTATCCGGCGCGAATGATCGTTTAACACTTCCGTCTGCTAGCAAGCACATCGAAGGCTTGCTCCCTCAAGACACTCCGCATTCACACGCAGGCGGGCACCTGGGACATTGGGAATACAACGACCAGGTTAGCAACGCGATCCTGACTTTCGCCCAGCAAGTCTTTACCGACACTTCGAATAAATCGCGCGCGAAAGATTTGTTGACTGATCAACTTTCCGTTTGAGGGCACAGGCGCCGTCATGACCGCCATCGATGCATCCCGACGGCAATCCAAGCTCTTGCATAAACCATCCCAACTAAATTGCCAAGAAATCGCCAAGTGGAATCGTATTTGCTCTCTCACTTTATTGCTTTCTGCCTTGCTTGGTAAGGGCACGACGAGCGCCACACAAGTGTCAGCCGTTCTCAAAGACGCTAACTACGGAATGAAAAATTCGGTGGTTGCCTGGTACGTTAGCCGCTCGTCGGTTGGCACGATAGCAGTCAATGCTATCGTGCCATTTTTTTTCCACTGCCTGGCGTCGATTCCCGACTGATGAACTGAGTCTAATTCCAGTTGTCGATCTTGACATCTTGCGGTGCTGGTCGACCGGTGCCGGTTTCTAAAAGCTCTTTCAGGCTCAACATGAATGTGGCCCACTTCAGGCTCCAGTGAGCCATGAACTCGACCTCCTCCCTCCAGCCTTGGTGTCGGAATAATATGATCGTGTAATCGCCCTCCACCTTAAGTTCGAAATTCGCCTCCGTCCCCATCCATTCGGCCGGGCCAGAATGAAACAGCCACCGAACGCTGCGGCGCACGTCAAGTTCGATGATCTCGAATTCCATGGAGCCCAATTCCTTACCATCGTTGGCCAGGAATCGAACTCGGATTACTTGGCCGACCTCGGCCAAGCCAGTGATCTCGCGGGTCCACCAATTCCGCACGCCTTCGACAGTCGAGATTGCCTCATATACTTCTGCGACGGGTGCTTTGATGCCGACGCGGTGTACGATGTTTACCATGATTGGCCTTTGTCTACTTCGGTGAAATGAGCCCTGACAAATAGTGGGAAAACTTGCCTGGCTGAACATTTTGGAAAACTCAATCGTTCAGTTGTCGATTTGGCGAGTCATCGTTCGACCAAACACAGCAAACACCTGAAACAATTTGCCAATCGGCAGTTGGCATGTGTCAGTGAGTGCAAGGCCATGTTGGCCAAGCTTGGCAGTGGCAGTGAAACATCTGCCCTCGGTCACCGGCGCAAAGAACCTAACTAAACACAGGAACTCATCCATGAAACCGAATCCCGTTGGCTGGTTCGAAATTTATGTCCAAGATCTCAATCGAGCCAAGAAGTTTTACGAGCAAGTTTTAGCGATCGAACTGACCAAGCTCGAGTCACCGGTACCTGAATTGGAAATGTTAGCGTTTCCCATGAACATGGAGAGTGCCGGTGCCTCAGGTGCGCTAGCCAAGATGGACGGATGCCCATCTGGTGGCCTGGGTACGCTGGTGTACTTTGTTTGCGAAGACTGTGCGAACGAGTTAGCTCGCGTCGAATCGGCTGGTGGTAAAATCTGTAAGCCGAAGATGTCGATTGGCCAGTACGGATTCATGGCCTTAGTCATGGATACCGAAGGTAACATGATCGGTTTGCACTCTATGAAGTAGGCAATTGAGCAACCATGAACATAAAACAACGAATTACCCCGTTCCTGTCCTATAAAGATCAGGCAGTCGAAGCCGCGGAGTTCTATGTCTCCGTGGTGCCACACTCAAAGATCATCCGTCAAGTCAAGAATCCGGCGAACGACTCGGTGCTGACCGTTGAGTTCGAGTTGAGCGGGATGAAGTTTATCGCTCTCAACGCTGGCCGAGACTGGAAGTTCACCGAGGCTATGTCGCTGGCGATTGAATGCGATACTCAAGTTGAACTGGATGCGTTATGGGAGAGCCTCATAGCGGACGGCGGGGCCGAACTTGCCTGTGGTTGGCTAAGGGACAAGTTCGGCATGTGCTGGCAGGTATGGCCATCCCAGTTGTCCCAATGGATGGCTAGCGATGATCCACAAGCTGTGCAGAGAATGTTTGAGGCCGTGTGGCAAATGATGAAACTTGACATCGCGGTTTTGCAAAAGGCATTTGAAGGTTAGCGCCTCCCCGTGGTCGTGTCGCTCCGCGACTCGACGAAGAACATGACGAGTCGCGGAGCGATTCGTCTACAGTTCAAGCTCAGGGGTGAACGGATATGACTTCGGATTCTGTGAACTTGCCAATACTCATGTTGGCACCACCCAGGGCAACCAGTTTGCCGCCACCGATGGGCAAGACGCGATGGAAGAATCTCGCGTCCTTGGTTTCGCCCACAACTTTCCAAGTATCTCCATTGACCAGTTCTTCAATCTTGCCTTCTTGTGAAGTCACCACCAGCTTGCCATTGACGCTCCAGCCTGAAACACCGAAGCCTGCCATCGACTTTTCGCCTTGAATATCTGGCAGTGACTTCCAAGCTTGCGTCACGGGATCGAACATCGCGACGGCTTTGGTAGGACTGCCTGCTTGATCCATACCGCCAATGACGACCAGCTTGCCACCATGCTCGATGGTGGCGAGAGCGCGGCGTTCAAAGGGTGGGTTCGGGAGAGCCTCCCAGCGACGGCTGGTCGATGCGAGATCCATCTTCCAGGACGTCTTGTGCCAAATGGTGTCCGCATCACCGGCCATCTGCCAGCCACCCACAACATAAACGGTTGATCCAATAAGCGCAGCATCATGACTGGATCTAGGTTCGGGTAACGCTGGCAACTCGGACCACGTCTTCGTCTGGGTGTTGAACGAGCGAACGTCTGCCAGCGAGTGCAAGTTTTTAGATTCGCCTGCCTTATTCCGTGCTTGGAATCCGCCGACCACAATCAACTCGTCACCATAAGCGACCATGGCAGTGCCTTGCAGGCGTTTTCCCGTAGCGATTTCTTGCCACTCTTTTTTGTTGCCGCTCAATTCCAATCGCAACAATTTGTCCGACTGTCCATCCTCCGAATACGAATGAGCCTCGCCCATATGGCCGCCAAAGACGTAAAGTGCTTTACCATCTGTGGCCGCACCAAAACTGGTAACGGCAAACGGCAACTCTGCGATTTCAGGAGTGCTGGAAACTTCTGGCGCTTGAAAGGTAGATGTTAGATAGTGCATCTCGCCGCTAAAGGGCTCGTCGCCCAGTTTGCCTTCTTTTGAAATGGTGTGCCCAACTCGAATGGCATTCCAGCCGCCGTGAATTTGCTCTTCGGTGAACAAGGCAATTCCCGAGGCATCGGTTTCTACTTCCCCACCTTCCGCGCCCTGAGCGTCGTACAAGGTAACCTTCGCTTTGGACAAAGGCTGACCATCCCAGTTCACCTGCACCGAAATGCCGGAATCGGTATCCAGGACTTTGGCCTGCAAGACTAAATCACTTGGTAACTTAATCGACTTTGCATCGGTCGCCAACTTTCCATAGGACAACGCAGTGTACTGCAGCTTGGACCCTCGGAAGACTCCGTAGGTTACACTGCTGGCCAAAATGCGATGGCTCGGAATCTGCTCAGCGCTCGTCAGGCCAACAAACTCTTTTTCGTCAACAGCCTTGGTCGACAATTTGATGGCTCGGCCCTGTTCGTCCAGCTGATGAACTTCGGCTTGTGCGATGGATGGAGGCAGCTTGTATGTTCTTTCGTTCAAGCCTTCGCCAAAGAAGAGTTGGGCTTTGTTGTCCGCGTCACGGACCAGCCAAGGAAAGTGCGCTGCAGCGGTGGATTGAAGGAGGAGTGTTAAGCCGAAAGCGGACAGTGTCCAATAAGCTAGCTTGGATTTCATTTGAAGTCTCCGTTCTTAGTTCTTAGTTCTTAGTTCTTTGTTCTTTGTTCTTTGTTCTTAGTATTTGGTAGCCACCGCTGCCAAGCGGTGGATTTCGTCGTCAATCGAGTTCACCGTCTGGCGACGGTGTACCCAGTTTGAAAAGTGGCGCTGTCCAATTAGTTGTTGGCTATTAGTTCATGGTTGGTGGAATGTCTCTCTTCCTTTCGGGTATGACCTCCTTGATCATAAAAACTCGCCATGCTTTGTCTGACTTGAGCTGGGGATTGCCCAGTCGTAAGCGATCATAGGCAGCTTCGTCATGTTTCTCTGGAATAGGCAGTTTCTTCCACTCCTCCCAACTCAGAGCTGTCGGCTGCGCTGGATTTGCAGGCACCGGCTCCGCTTTATCACAGCCAATTCCCACCAGGCATGGGATAACTAGGTATGCAATACGCAGGCATCTAATGGACTGGTTGAAAGCAGATGGGACCATGAATTGTCGCATGGGTTTATCCTCGAGGGAACAGCGCACCGAACACATGCGTTCGTTCGGCGCTCGAGTGCTTGGGAACGAATTGTTTTTGCATGCCTATCGGGCGGTTTAAATATTCAATCGAGCAACTTTGGGCATGCGCGATTGCTAGCAGGTTGGCAAGGTTTATGTCCGGCTAGGTTCAGGGCAATTGAATGGCTTCGCCGCCGGCGCGGGTGGACAGAGCTCTATAGATCGTGTTGTCGACTTGTTCTGCTATGAAATGGACAGAGCCATCGTTCATGGCAAAATGGGCACCACCAGGGTGCTGGCTGCGGAATGCGCCGTAGATCGTCGACGTGTTGTTGTGTCTGTTAAACGGGTGGAAGGTCGTTCCGAAGCTGTATCCGATAAAGCCGTAAGCCCAAACGCCGCCCATCTCGATGGACGGAACACCACGCGGCATAAAATCGGTCTCGCCCAGCAAAAAGGTATTGGATGTGCCGTCGACGAGATCGGCCAGTCGCGTTTGTCTTCGGTTGGGCGAAGTCGGAGTTGTCACGGTGGAGTGGAGAGGTATGACAGCCCCATCAAATTGTGGCGGTGCTGACAAGCCATAAAACATCCAGTACGTGTACATTTGCGAGTCGGGCGTACCGGCGCTAAACAGGTAGCTGCTGGGGCCGCGATTTTCCACACCGCCCAATGGGCCGCTGGGCGGTGACATGGCAGGGCAGGTATAGGTGGGGATCTTCATCTGTTGCAACATGGCATTGGTGAAGCCATCGCCATCGCTGTCCACGGTACTGTGGCGCGGTTGCGAATGGTCCCAGCGACGCGCGATAGCATCGCTTTCCAGGAACGGCAGCAGTTGAATAAAACCAGTGGCAAAAGTGTTGGTCGTTTCCCTGGGTTGCCTGTCGAGAGTTGCGTAAGGCAGTTGCTTGTGAGCATCGTGAAAATTCTGGGTTGCTAGCGCAATTTGCTTTATGTTGTTGCTGCAAGACATGCGGCGGGCCGCTTCGCGAGCGGATTGGACTGTCGGCAGAAGCAGGCCGACAAGTATGCCGATGATGGCGATTACGACTAATAATTCGACTAAAGTAAACCCGTTTTTCAAGCCGCGTGAGCTCATAGTTTTGACCTCGTTGCACAAAGTAGCTAGGTAGGTAAGTGATTACCTGGCTGGCTCACCGAGCATTCGCTTGACTGCGGAACTCGCTGCTGGCTGGGTAGGTGAAAACGTGATTCGACAGAACTGTTAAGTAGGCCTTTCAAGATGCTGTGTTGGAGTTAGCGCTCGTGTTCGCAATGCAGGCAGTTGCATACTTTCAAACTCGGGATGCTCAAGTGCCGCTGGCTGCATTGATGTTCACTTGCTGCCAAGCCTGGGTAAGGACGCATTGCGCCTGAGCGTCGCGTGCGTACAAATGACCGGAGATTCCATAGCAGCCTTTAAGTCCTCGAAAGCAGAGGATGGTTGTGCTTGGCTGGCTCAAAAGGCTAAGGGCATTGGAACTGCCTCCACCTCGCTGCTGGCTAGATACTGTCGCTGTTGAGACAGTGTCTCAGTAGTTTATCGCCCAGTGTGTTATTCGCAATAGGTTCTGCGAAAAAAAGTGCGATCTTGGGCGCTTACGGACTGTTTGTTGGCAGCCATGTTTAAAAAGCACGCTTTTCCTTGGGAAATAAGGGGGTTTTCGGTTCTGTTTTTTGAGATCAGTTCTCAACTTTGTGGATAGTTGCGGCAGATTTGGTTGATGAGAGCCAGAAATTTCTTCCGGCTGAACAGTGTTGGGCAGTGCGTGGGCTGCGGGAGACTGGGGGTAGGGCAGATAGATCGGTGACAGCTGGCACAGCAGTCCCTATACTGGTGCCGGCCAGCTTCACCCACGTTCAGTCACCCGCACACCGTGATCGAAATAGTTCGATGGCTTCACTTCACTCTCGCCGCAGGCTCTTGCAGTTTGGTAGTGCTGGCGTTTTGGGGCTCTCCTTGGGGTCGTTGTGGCGAGCCCAGATGGCCGCTGGAGATGACCGGACCGGGGCGCGGGGAAGAGTGGACGGTGTGCCCGGTTTTGGCCGGCCTATTCGGGCATGTATCTTAGTCTTTTATTACGGTGGTCCAAGTCATCTCGATACTTGGGATATGAAGCCGCAAGCTCCGGCGGAAATTCGCGGGAGCTTTCAATCGATCAGCACGACCGTACCGGGCTTGCACATTTGCGAACATTTGCCACGCATGGCTCGATGGATGCACAAGGTTGCGGTCATACGCAGCGTGCATCATCAGGCGTCCCTGCACGACTCAGCGTCGATTCACGCGCTTACCGGTCGACCGCTGGACGGCCCGGATCGAGAGTTGTTCGCACCGCTGCCCCAGTTTTATCCCAGTTTTGGGTCGACTGTGGCTTGGGCACGACGAGAACAAGCCCAGGCCGTACCGTATGCTGCCCTGCCTTATATTTTTCAGAACGTAGTACCCACACCATGCCAGGGTGGCGGCATTCTGAGTGCTAACTTCGATCCTTTGTCTATCGATGTCGACGTCTCAGCCAAGCGTTACCGGATCGAGTCCTTGGGCCAACGCGATGGCATGGACGCGACAAGGCATAAGCAACGTCTCAGTTTGTTGGAATCACTCGGGTCAGCTTCACCCTTACCTGCTTCGCTCAGTCGATTTTATAGCAAAGCCTATCAATTGCTCGAAAGCCAGACGCTGCATGAGGCGTTGGACATCGAGCGTGAAAGTGATGCAGTGCGCCAGCGCTATGGATTCTACTCGCCGCCTACAGCCAGTGGTGAAGTCAATGGTGGCGGCGGCGAGATGGGCATCGCGCGTGAGATGCGTGGCCAGAACTTACTTCTGGCTCGACGTCTGGTGGAGGCTGGCGTGCCGTTTGTGAATGTTTACGACTACAAACAGCAAGGGCAAAACTGGGACGCGCACGTCAAGTGCGAACACCAGCACAAAGAGTTCTTGCTGCCGCCGGCCGACCAAGCGCTTTCAGCGTTGATCGAAGACCTCGACCAACGCGGATTGCTTGATTCTACGTTAGTGGTTGCCATGGGTGAGTTCGGTCGAACACCGAAGATCAATGCGCAGGCCGGTCGCGATCATTGGCCTCATTGCTACTCGGTCATCATGGCTGGTGGCGGGATTACCGGCGGAGCCATTTGGGGTGCCAGCGACCAGCATGGTGGTTATCCCAGTCGCGATCCGGTAACACCTGGCGATATCGCAGCTACGATTTACTGGCGATTCGGAGTCGATCATTCGCAACCCATTCACGACCATCTAGGTCGCCCTCATCGCCTGGCCCTTGGCGAACCCATCCGGGGTCTGTTTACCTGACATCGGCGGCCATGCGGTTCATTTAAACGCGCCATAACGTGTGGCCTGCGCATTGCAGCAACAGCAGGGGACACACGCAATCATCGTTTGCTAGCAAATAGACGCAATCCTGCGTGCTAGCAAAGCCGCCTAAGATGCACAATCATCATTTGCTAGCGAGCACGCTCGGGGACACAGGCAAACGCCGTTTGCTAGCAGACGTGCCCCGGGGACACACGCAATCGTTTATTGCTAACACAGACGTACTTTGCCTGTGTCCCCATGGCCATTGGCCAAAAACCGATGGCCTTTGGCCAAGAGCCAGATCACGCAGGAACAGAGGCAATCAACTGTTGCTAGCAGTTGGATGCTGACCATCCGGGGACACACGCAAACTTCAATTGCTAGCACAAGGACAGAATGTGTGTGTCCCCGTGTTAATCGTCGAGCAATGCTAGCATTCTCTGTGTAGCGACGGCGTTTGTCCCCCCGTGGCCCGATCGATCAAGATAGTAGGGGCCAATACTAGCATTTGGCAATTCCACGATTTGGGTGTATCCCCATGCGAGATTTCAGGCAATAGTGGTCGCCCGGCGGGTGCGCGTCATCGCGCGCCCGGGGACACACACACTCGTTTATTGCTAGCACAAACGCACTTTGTCTGTGTCCCCAAGGTCCTGTGTGCTTGATTGCAATCAGGCTCTGGAGCGCCAAGGACGGCTCGAATAATGCTGGCCCGGAGCACAGATGGAGCTTGGCGGAATAGGCGCGGGCACGGGCACACAGCCAATCAGTGTTGGGGAAACGCTAGCATTGACTGATGCCGACTTGGTAAACGCACGAAGGACACTAGGGGGACACTCAGGTCTGCAACACTGCACCTAAGCCTGCCCTGGCCTGCGAGCAATTGGCTGATGCAATGCACCAAGTTCGCATCAGCCAATACTAGCACTCGCCGAACGCGGGATGGCCGACGCCAAACCGCGAGTCCCTCGCCCTGCCCTCCCCACCCGTCCTTCCCGTTGCACGAGTTCTCATGCACGTGCCTCGCGTGAACGAAAACCTAGCGCACTTCCGACAGCGGCCGCTGTACCAGTGCAGCGCCTCGTCTGGTCGGTGCTCGATCGGCTCCGCCGGTCGCGGGTTTGGGTTTCGGCAGCTCGACGACGCGGAGCGTCTCGCGATCCACAAAAACTTTGCCACTGACATCCGTGACTTCGACCTCGACCTGGTGCGTACCAGCGGATAAGCCGACCGGCATTAGAGCTCGCCATAAGTGGTCGGTTACCGAAGGCCCTGGCAGCGGAGAGCCGTTGGGCGGATTGTCACTCGCCTCGCCCTTCTTCATTTCCGCATAAAACGCGTCCACGCCGTCCACTCGCTCCATTGGCATCCAGGCTCCTTCCGGCAACAAACGAAAACGAACCTTCGTTTGCTTCGAGCCATTGAAGACATTGACCAGTATCGATGTACCCAGCGCTTCCGCCGTGGTTACTTCGCGCGGCAAATGGATATTCATTTGATGATCAGCCGGACGCCGCGCCGCACGGAATTGGATGTCATATTTGGCACCGTCGAACGAGATGATCGAATAACCATTCGGACCACCGTCGCTCATCGTCGCGTGGGGAATACCCAGTTCGTCTGTCGCACCACGCCACCAGCTACCACACACGGTCACATTGACAAAGTGATGGTGAGGAGCCGGGCCATTGAATCCGTCTTCTTTGCCAATGAAATGATGTTTGAGAAAATGCGTATGGGCCGAAATGGACAAGGCAAACGGCCGATCCTCGATCAGCCGATAAAGCACGTGGCGATCTTCGACGTCCAATAGCGGAATGTGCATCATCAGCACCACTAGCTGGTCTTTAGGAATCATGCTCAAGTCTTGCTTGACAAACTTCATTTGCTCGGGGCCCAGGCCACCGGTGAAACGACTACGCGTGGTTGAGGTCGCGCCATGCCAGGTCACATCGTCCAAGACCACGAAATGCACAGTCCCATAATCGTACGAATAGTAACTAGGCCCAAAGTGACGCTCGAAAGTTTCATCCGAGAGTTTGTCATTGGGAGCGT
>JADLDX010000711.1 GCA_020846515.1 Pirellulaceae bacterium | reverse complement strand
TCATGGTAACTGCGACGATGGTATCGAATGGGCCGTTCATAGAACCGCACACGTTTGCGAGCCAGTTTGACGGTCAGTTCGATCTCGATACCAAAACGATTCTCCCTGAGGTTTGGCCCCAATTCGGCAATCAATTCGCGGCGAATAACCTTATAGCAAGTTTCGACATCGCTCAAATACAAACCTGTTCGCAGGTTGGTCAATCGTGTGATTAGCCGATTGACCCAGACGTGCCACAGCGGCGGCACTTGTCGATCATGGTGGCCATAGCGCGTACCGTACACCACATCGGCTTCGTCTTCGATAATGGGTTGAATCAAGAAGCGAAAGTCATCGGGGTCATACTCCAAGTCGGCATCTTGCACGACCACGGCCTGACCAGTGGCGTGTTGAAAGCCGGTCCGCAGGGCAGCTCCTTTACCGCGGTTTTGCTCATGCAGAATGATCTTCAAGTCATCTGATTTGGGCATGCTGGCCAATTTATCGCGCGTGCCATCGACGCTGCCATCGTCGACCAAGATAATCTCCAACGGCAATTCGGTTCGCCTGACACGCTCGATGACCTGCAAGACCGTGTTCACTTCATTAAACACAGGGATGACGACCGACAATCGAAACGAACTCGGAATCACAAAGATGCCCAATCGCCGACATACATCCTCTGTCAGCATCTGATGCAGTCGGTTGGATTCAACACCGCTGAGCGTCGGTATGACTGGCTCTCGATCAGAGGCTGCTTTCAAAGGCTGATCACCCATGACCGATCGGCTCACTTAAATAATTGGTAATTGAATTGCGAAGCTGGGATGTAGGTCTGAAAAAAGCAGACCGGGCCTTATCTTTGTGGTACTGGCAACTACAGGACGCCAGCCCTTTGGTCGCCGAATCCTTGGCCCACTCCTTGGCAGAGGGAAGGCCTGCCATCGTTTCAAATGTGGAAAAAATGTCAATAACCCCGCTTGACTCTGGCGGTGGGGGCAGTATCTTCACCCAAGTAATACTCCCTGGTGGAGGGAAAAGTTCACCGCGCCCGGTTCTGTATGTTTCTGCGAGTCTTATCTGCTGCAAATTGGATTTGTGGCTCTTATGCGTTGCAACGTTTCTGGTGGGTACGTAGCCCTTGCGTGCCCGGGCCAGTGCAGGGATGGCATTTGGACTAAGGAAAGCCCGGTTTGAACCATCTTACCAGTGTAGGATTGCCTGGGGTTCAAGTCGAACTGCAACCGCAAACCGGCCAGGATGGCGTGGATTTGGCGGCAGGATGCCGCCATTTTTTTTTTTGCAACAGACGTTCACCCCAGTTTCTCGAGCCTGCATGCGTTCGTTCAGCACGGCTGAATCTGTGAATAACGCTTCGTCACCAAGCATCTGAACGGCCCATGATCGCGTTGCCGCGCCTGTGCCAACGCTGGACACTCGTTCGTTAAATGGTCACGCGGTTCATCAAAGCTCGTCCCGCGAAAATCGCTCTTGGCTCAATCTAGGCAAATTAGCTAGGGTAACTCTTCATCGCCTTCACAGATGGCCGAGCTCAGAATGGATTTCAGTTTGAGATGCCCATGGATCACAACACACAATTCAACCCAACCGGTAGCCGATTTCGAAGACAGCTCAGCGGCGGTCTGCGCGATGCCTTTCAGCCGGAGCGTGTGATGATCACTCGTTTGAGCGCCATTGGCGACTGCCTGGCGACGTTGCCCCTGGCCGTCGACGTCAAACGCCTTTGGCCTGGAAGTCATATAACTTGGCTGGTCGATTGCGGCGCGGCGGCGCTGCTGCAAACTCATCCAGACATCGATCGCGTCCAGCGCATCGGCAAAAAGTGGATGAAGCAGCCCAAGTTGTGGAGAGAACTGCGTGATCAATTGCAGGCTGAGCGTTTCGATCTGGTGCTCGACCCCCAAGGCTTGACCAAAAGCGCCATGCTGGGATGGCTCAGTGGTGCGCGTGTGCGGGTGGGATTCGATCGTTCACACGCACGCGAGATCGCACCCTGGCTGTATACGACACGCGTGACGCGCAGCCATCGACACATGGTCGACTGCTATCGCGAGTTGCTATCGCCGTGGCACGAACCACAACGTGGTACCGGTGATTTTCATATGCCGCGCTATATGGCGGAGTCACAACGCGTTGAGACGCAGTTGGCTGAGCTACAATTGGGCCCCCAGTGGATTTGCATTAACGTCGGCGCAGGCTGGCCGACCAAGCTCTGGCCACCCAGCCGTTTCGCGGAAGTGGGGCAGGCTCTGTTCCGCCAACGTGGTCTAAAGTCACTAGTTGTCTGGGCCGGCGAATCAGAGAAACATGCCGCCGAGCAAATCGTGCACGGCCTCGGCCCGGCAGGCATTTTAGCTCCCGATACAACGCTCCCCGAACTGGCCGAATGGTTGCGCCTGGCCAAATTAGTTGTCTCCAGTGATACCGGTCCAGCACATTTAGCCGCCGCCGTCGGTACGCCAAGCGTCGTACTGTTTGGTCCCACTTGGGGCGATGAATGCGGCCCATACGGCGCGCAGCATCGCGTGGTGCAAAGCATCGTTATACCCCCACGCGGAGCACCCAAGCGACGCGGTGTCGCCACTGCCATGAATGCCATCAACGTGGAAGAAGTCGTCGACGCTTGCCTGGACGTCCTGGCTTGCCAACACACGCAACGTGCCAGCGCTTGAACGTCACGCAGTCGAAAATCGCTCTTGTGTCATTGTGTTAATGCAATAACACAAAAGGCTAGCCGGCTGTGGAGAGCCCGTGGGTAGCTGGATTTTGCAGCCGCTGATTGACCTGAAAGTAGTGCACTGAGAGCAGTGATTTAAGCACAGTGAATGATTGAGCGTAGCGAGTTTTTAAGCCTAGTGATCTAAGAGCAGTGATCTAAGGCAGTTTCAGTTCAAAACCCTTAGTGGTATCTCGATTATGACAACGGCAGGTATCAGCAGCGGACACGCAGGGCTGGCCGGTGATGGCTTTATCACTGGTGCGAGCAGTGTGGCGGCGCTAGATACGCCCCAGTTAACTCAGACCAAAATTGAGATTCGTACGCTGGTAGCCGAGATTGCCGAGCTGTCGGCCAGCGATGTGGAATTACCTGTGTTCGCGGCCGGCATGTTGCCGCGATTGTGTACCGCTATGGGCGCAAGCGCGGCCGCCATTTGGCAGATCTCATCCGATCAGCGTTTCTATTTGCAAGGCCATCACAACTTGCCGCTGGACCTATGCCCAGCAGGCCAAGCCAGTGATCAGATCGTTGATCAGTTCGATGAGCCTGCTCAGCACCAACGCATGAGTGAAGCCGCAATGGCTCATCAGAACGTGCTGGCATGTGTCGCTGCCGAAAGCGCGCCGATTCTCGTACCGCCCAAATCGGTGCGCATCGCCGCCGATCGGCCCACCAATCCGCTGGATCAAGCGTTGTTGGTGGTGCCCATCAAAATCCACGAGCGAGTTGATACCTTGCTGGAAGTCATCCAGCCCGCCAGCGGTGGGCCGGCCGCGCAGCGAGGTTACCTGCGTTTTGTCGCCCAAATGGCTGACCTTCTGGCCGACTTCCTCCGGCGCCAGCGACTGCGAGCTTTCTCACAAAATGCTCGCTATACCGAGCAACTTCAAACGCATCTACTGGCTATCAGCAGTGCGAGTACCCAAGAGCAACGCTATCAACGCGTCTCATCAGCATTGAACGACTTGCTGGGCACGGATATGGTGTTGATCGTTGACCGATATGGTGCCCAAAACTGGTGGCCCCTGCGGTCGAAATGGCGAGTGCGGGCTATCAGCGGCGTGCCCAATTTCGATTCACGTAGTGAAATCGTTATCACCGCCCAGCAATTCATGCATCAGGTAGAACGCCGGCGCCGGCTGCTCACGCCGGCACCCGCCATCGAAAGCGATGCAGCCAACGTCTCAGCTTCAGCAGCCGGAAATACAGCCGGAAATACAGACGGAACAGCAGACACAACTACAGACACAACTACAGACACAACTACAGACACAACTACAGACACAACTACAGACGTAACTACAGACGTAACTGCAGATCAAACTGCCGCGCAACTTCGTAAGCAAATCGGTTGCGATCGCCTGGTACGTTTGAATATCAGTGACGACGGCAGCCTTCAAGCCCTGTTGGCTGTGCATGCTTCATACGATTTCCAGCAGTTGAGCCATCGAGTGCCAGGGCTTGTCCGCGCCTTTGGTACCTTGGTCCAAGCCACCAGCATGTCGAGTCCCGTGCGTGGTTTCGCGACTGATTGGTTGCCGTGGCATTCCCGGTCTGCTGCTGCCCGGTCTGCCCCAGCACAACGATCGTTGGCGGCGCGCTTGGAACGGGGACTGGTGCGAACATCGTCCGTCCTGCTGGTTCTGGCTATCATCTGCTTTCCGATGCCAGATCACATCAGCTCGGTCGCTGTATTAGAAGCCACTGACAAGGAACTGTACTACGCGCCCTCAACGGCCAGTGTGGGACGAGTTCTGGTCGATAGTGACCAAGTGGTGAAACAAGGGCAGCGGTTGATTGAACTGGTCGATCAGCAGCTTGAATCGCGATTGGACGAACTGGAGGGGCAACGGCAAAGTACCGCAGCCCAAATGGAACAAGATCGTTTGAGGTTGTTAGGCGACACGTCCGCTACACCGCTGGCGCGCGATGAATTGGAAAGCCGTCTGGAACAATTTACGATCACGCTTCGTTCTTTGGACGACCAATTGACGATTGTCCGTCGCCAAATGGAACAGCTCTCTGTGAACGCTCGTCGCGATGCGGTCATCACGACTTGGGATGCTCGCAATCGTTTGCAAGGTCGTCCCGTTGCGGCTGGGCAACTGTTGTTGACCACCTGTGCACCGGATGCGGCCTGGCAATTGCGGCTGTCGATTCCTGAGCGACAAGCGGGACGAGTTCAGGACGCGCTGACCGCCTCCGCGGGTGGACTCGCAGTTCAGTTTTCTCTCAGCAGTCATCCGAGCGAGGTTCGTACCGGTCGTTTGATTAGTTTGTCCAAGCAATTGATAAAAGATGAAGATGGCACTTCGAAAGTCATCGGTATCGTGGCGGTCGATGGACGAAGTTTGCCGGCCAAGACCGATGGTGCAGTGGCTCGCGCCGCCATCGATTGCGGGCGCACGTATGCCGGATGGTTGGTCGTTCGCGATGCCTATCGAGAAGCCAGCGCTTGGTGGCGTTTGAACTGGTAAGCACGCAACTGCAAACAAACGAAGGATTCTCAACATGGCAACGTTCATTCCACCGAGCAGCAGCGAGACCGTGGCTGGAACGAAAGTGGCGCGACGGGACGCGCCGAGCGAAAAACTTTCCGTTCTCTTTCTCAATCGACTTGGTAATCTGCCGATTGGCGGGCTGATTTGCCTGGCCATGGTACTGGGCTGGTTCCATGCGTTTCATGGTCAGCATTCGTTGGCTCAGACTCCAACAGCTGGACAATCGACGGCAGTACATTGGCTTCCGTTAGCGGATTGTCCTGTGCAGTCGCAGAACGTGGTTGAAGTCCCGGCCAAGGATACCGGCCTATTAGAGAAGCTGGAGGTCGAGCTGAATGCAACTGTCAAACGCGGACAAACATTGGCGATTCTGGAACAAGAATTAACGGACATAGAACTGAAGATTGCCAAGTTGCAGCATGCCGTGGCAGTCGAACAAGCCGCCGATGATGGCGAAGTGCGTTTGCGCAAGTTGGCGTTGAAAGCCGCGGAGGAACTGCTAGCCAGTAACAGCGAGATTGC
>JADLDX010000710.1 GCA_020846515.1 Pirellulaceae bacterium | reverse complement strand
GGCGACTTCTGGGGCGTTTACGACTATCAACAGCGTTCGAGTATTGAGCCGCAGACGACCACCTGGTCACTCAATGGGCCGATGGTTGGCTGGATCGGTCCCAACTGGATGTTAGCCGGTGGCGGTATCGTGATGGATACCGAAGTGCACGTGCCTGTGTGGAAATATCGTTCGGAAAAATGGGCTGGTGCAGCACTGTGGCAAGATACCGTCACCATGATTGATAACAGCCAAGGTTTACGACTGCGAACCCTGCCCATGCCACACGCTGAGATGCAGGCAGCCATAGAATCTCGACCGAAGTTAGAAGAGCTTTTGGCCACCGACCACGGTAGCGCTGTCGATCTGCAGTTCGAATTGCCAGACCCACTGCCTGCCAACGTCAATCGCGAAGAACTTGAGCGTCGCATGACTGAGATCGTCAAGCGTGCCGGGTGGCTGCTGTCCAAGGAGGCGGAATTGAAATTGGTTGTTCGGATCGCGCCTGGCAAAACACGCCAGGAACAGTATTTGAAGTACGTGCCGAACATGACCAGTGCGCGGCCCGAGATGATTGAAGTGACTCCTCTGATTTCGCGTCTCGAACTGCGGGAGAATGGCCAGCCGATTTGGTGGATGGAGCATCAAAACGGCGCTCGCAGTCCTTCATACGGTCCGTCGCCTAAAGAAAAAGCCGAACACATCAAGGACCGTGAGCGGGCTATACCGGAATACTTCTACGGCATCGTGCTACCGACGCGCATCCCGCGCCAGCCCTACACGCATGGTATGGGACAAAGCTATGACCACCATGGACTCTGGGAAGCACAGCCAATTGTGCCATGATCGCTAATGTGCCATGATCCCCAATCGGACAGGTCGGCGTGCATAGTCGAGCATTGATCGAGATTTAGTCAAGTAACTGTCAGGTAGAGGTGCTGGTCAGTCGAGGCCGGCTAGCACCGGTGGGACTTGTTAGATGATGATTGGCTGCTTGATGCGTGCGCAAAATTCCCACCACCACTCCCACGACCTGGGATACTGGCGTTTGCTCTAGCGCTGGCAGGTTGTCTGAATCGGCGTTGCGTGAATGACCATCGTCCGCATGTCCATCAACTGATTCATCAGCGATTGGATTCTCAGTTAGAAACTCACTTAGGCTATTTGTGGAAGCTGGCCTTGAGCCCACGGTGGCGGACTCTGGTGACGGCTTCAGTTCAATCACGCCCAGTTCGTTGCGTATTAGTTCCAAGGCACCCAGGTTCGGATGCGAACTGGTCTCGACTACCAGGATGTCGCCATCGGCGATGGCGAAATCGCGGAGATCATGGCCGCTGTATTGCAGCAAGTAGCGTTGGGGATGTTCGAGCATACCCATCACATCAATGGATTTGGGCGCGTCAAACAAGCAACACTCACCTTTTTCGACCTGGCCGCGGACGGTCAAGCCTGCTGTCTTATCTCGCGGCGGTTGGCTGGTCAATTCAATGGCCCGGCTTTTATTGGCCGAGCGATTGATCATGCCCTTACGTTCCAGAGCACGTAGATGGCACATGACACCGTTGGGAGATTTGATACCTAGAAAGTCGCCAATCTCGCGTACAGTTGGGCCATAGCCTCGGAGCGAAATCTTTTGATGAATATAGTCGTACACTTGCTGCTGACGGGCGGTCAGGGGTCGGGCCATTTGTCGTCTTCTTACCAGAGGGGATGGTAACAAACATCAATTCGGGAGTCGATGTTGACGTGCCGTGAATTCTAATTGAAATCTTACCGCTAGAATAGACGCCCGTTCGGGATGGCGTGGCGGACATGGCGGCGTACTTAGAACTATTTTCCGCTAGTTATCCACGAGGTGGCGTTTTCCAGCCCTTGGCGACCAATCGAACGACCTGAGCCCGGCCAGCGGCTTTTCTCACTCTCGCCGCTCAATAGACCTACAACAGCCGTCGACTTGCATACAATGAAGGGCCCCGATTAGCCGCAGCGCGCTAGCCCACGTTTTTTGGCTAGCGCGTTCCGTCTGATCAGCCGCAGGGCGCTAGCCCACGGTTTCGGGCCGAAATTAAGAACGACGCCAACGAATTCATTGTCCCGTCTAAATTCCCATCCTTCAGAAAACTGCTTGAGTCATCTTGAACTTTGATCGAGTTTGTATTGAAGCCATCGGTTTCCAGTTGCCCCCGGTCGTGGTTTCCTCCCTGGACATCGAACGTCAGCTAGCCCCGGTTTACGAGCGATTGCGATTGCCCGAAGGACGACTGGAATTGATGAGCGGAATCGCCGAGCGGCGGTTCTGGGAGCCACGCACACCGATTAGCGGACCGAGCTGTCGATCGGCACAAGCGGCCCTGGATTTAGCGGAAGTAGATCCAGCGCAAATTGGCTGTTTGATTCATGCAAGTGTTTGTCGCGACTATTTGGAACCCGCCACTGCGTGTCGGGTACACGCGGCCCTAAATCTGCCGGCGGAATGCTGGGTGCACGATCTGTCCAACGCTTGCCTCGGAATTCTCAGCGGCATGGTGCAAGTGGCCAACCTGATCCAGAGTGGTGTGATCAAGGCAGGCATTGTCGTGGGCACTGAGAGTGCTCGAAATCTGGTCGAGGCCACGATCGCGGCCCTCAACGCAGACCAGACGTTGACCAGGCAATCCATCAAGCCATCTTTTGCGTCGTTGACCATCGGCTCGGGAAGCTGCGCTATCTTGCTGTGTGATCGTAGTCTCAGCCGAACTGAGAACTTGCTCACGACGGCTGTCGCGCGGGCGGAATGCCAACATCATGATCTGTGTCAAAGCGAAGGTGACCAGGCTGGTGCGGCTATGCAACCGTTGATGCAAACAGACAGCGAACAACTCTTGCACGCTGGCGTAGGCGTGGGCAGCCGTACCTTCTCCGCTTTGCTGGAACACGCCGGTGCTGATCGAAGCCAGTTTGATCGAACGGTTTGTCATCAAGTGGGTGTCGCTCATCGCAAGTTAATGCTCGATACTTTGCAATTGCCCGTTCACACCGATTACTCAACCTTTCAATGGTTAGGCAACACCGGTTCAGTCGCCCTGCCGATGGCGTTGGCCGCGGGCATTTCAAGTGGCTCGATCGCGTCGGGGCATCGCGTCGCCCTGCTAGGAATCGGATCAGGCATCAACTCGGTCATGATGTCGACGAAATGGCATCGACCGCAGGTTGCAGGAGAATTGGATGAAAACGCCAGACAACACTTGTCCCGATCCGCCATTGACCAGTTGGCAACGCCTTAAGTCGATCACACTGTCGGTGGACACAATTCGTCAAGTGGATCGTATCGCCGTCGAGCAGTATCACATGCATTCCTTGGTACTGATGGAGAACGCTGCGATTGGTTGCGCAAGCTGGCTAAGCGCGCGGCATGCTGATCCTCAGACCGCCGTGGTGCTGTGTGGACGTGGAAATAATGGCGGAGATGGTTTGGCAATCGCGCGACATCTGCGACTGGCCGGTTGGCGCTGCCGAGTCATCCTGCTTGGACCAATCGCCAAATTGTCTAGTGACGCACACGCTAATTGGCAGATTCTTACTGCGCGAAGTACCGACGATTGCTTAGTGGTCGAAACGTTCGACTCGGTCACGGGCCAAGTCGACCCGCCTGCTGCGGCAACCATCCAGCAGTGGCTCAGCGAGTCGACCATCATCTTGGACGCGCTGCTGGGTTCCGGCGCACTCGGAGCTCCACGCCAACCGATGGCCCATTGGGTCGAGTTAGCCAATGCCCTCCCGCATGCGGAACGCGTCGCGATTGACGTTCCCACGGGATTGAACGCCAGCAGTGGTCAAGTGACATCCATAGCGTTTCAAGCCGACTTTACCTTGACCTTCGTCGCCAAAAAGCCCGGCTTTGATGTTCCTGGTGCAAGGCCCTACTTGGGCCGTGTCGAGGTCTTACCCATTGGCGTGCCAGTGGAACTGATCAACGAGCTGTTAAGGCCATGAGTTTTCCATCCACTTTAGAGCGGCATCGGCGCGAGCCGTCCGGGCCCGCCTAGCTACTTAAAGCGGAATCGGCGCGAGCCGTCCGGTTCCGCCTAGCTTTTCTCGGAGAAACACCGGGCAGCTTGCGCTGCTCCGCTTAAATGTGAACGGTCTTGCGTTTAACTATCAATCGCTGTCTTCTGGCCCCGGGGGAGGTTCATAGCTGAACTCTTGCCACTTGACGGCGTAATCCATGGGTTCGATCCGCAGGACCAAGTCGCCGTTTTGAAACAGGCGGACTGTGCCGCTGGATTGGCTGATGACGATGGCCACGGCTTTGGTGATTTGCGAAATGGCGGCGCCGGCCCAATGTCGCGAACCCAGACCTTTGGAGAGCGTCAGATCGGCGTGTTTGACTTCGATGATCTGGCGACTCTTTTCGACAATACCATCGGGAGAGACAACAAAAGCGCCGTCCATTTGGGCGATTTCTTTGATGTCTTCGCGCACCCGCGGATCAAACAGATTGCGGCTCTTACGATGGTAGCCTTTTAGTGGATCAAAGCCACTATCTTTGCAGTGCGAGAGCACGCGACGCGTATCGCCCATGACGAACATCGTGCCAACCTTTTTGCCTTCGCGTCCTTCGCGTCCAATTTGCGTGGCCAGGTCGATCACCACTTTCAAGCTCTTCAGCGGAACACTGCTCTCCAAACGTTGCAGGTCGCGCGATGTCAGTCGACGCATACGATCGTCCAACCGAATCAGGCTGATCGAATCCAGCTTCTGGTGTTCGAAGCCGCTATAGACGGCGATAACATCACCGTTGTTCTTCAGCACCTGGTCGGCGACGGCCTCTAACAATGCGTGTTGGAGTCGCTCCAGCAAGGGCGACTTCTCTTTATTTAGTGGCAGCGGAATTAGGCCGGCTTCGGCGGCACCCGCCAAGTCTTGTTCGAGATCCGCCGCCACGATGACTTTGGTCACTTCGTTCGGAATCGCTTGACGAAGCTTGACCCAATCGGCGCTGCCGTCTAGCAAAACCAGAATGGCCTCGGCATCGGCCTGGGTGACCAGCGCACCGGCGGCAGCCAGAATGGTCGTGAATTGCTTGGTAATCTTGTGGGCGGACATATGCAAAACTCTGGCTGGATTCCATCGATGCCGACTGAATCCTACCCCACGTTGTGAGTCGGCACAATGCTAAGCCAGAGAGCAAAAAAATTTCGGGTCCGTTTGACAGCGTTTAACAGTCAGCCGCAGGCGTACTCAGCAAACTGCACGAGTTGGATCTCACCCTTACGTACCCTGAAATAACAAGCTTCTTCAACACCGGGCGACACCCGGGCAACACCGGTCGAGTACGCCTGCGGCTGACTGTTAAACGGCTTTAAGCCCAAATCTAACGTGCCGCCGGGGCCTAGCGTAATTCCTTCATGTAGCCGGTCTGGGCCAGATGGACTTTCAGTTGACCGGTGGGCGCGCCGAAAAAGCGTTGATTGTAGAGGGAGATCGCGCGCAAGGAGTGCCCGCGTGGTCCAATCGGCCAGTCCTGATCGCGATGATCGTAGACTTGAGAAAGCAAGACCTCCAAGCTTTTGGCGACGCGAGGGTCATCCAACTCTTCGGCAGGCAGTGCAAAAATCAGCCATTCCAGAATGTGGCCGGTCGTCTGAACTTTGCGTTCCATGTCGGCTTCATTCGCCCGGCCTTCAAACCACTCGGTGCTAAAGCTGCCATCAGGATTTTGGAGCGTCCATGCGTAGCGAATGAAGTCCTTCAAATACTCATCGGCCCGCGCCCAATGACCGACGATCGGTTGTTGATACCGTCTACGCATCATCAACGCATAGCTGAGTCCCATCAGGCGATGCGTACCACCGCAGGCAGCGCCCACTATCGGCTGGTCCAGTTCTTCACTGACCAACTTCTCCAAGTTCCAGGTATGGCCACGATCATCGCGCCAGGCTTGTTGGGCCGACAAATAGTGGGACAGTCCGATTAGCTTAAATGTCAGTTCAGACTTTTCTCGACAGGTGACCATCTCATAGCGAATGAGATCAGAGACTGTGTAGCGTGTCTTGCCGACGACAATCGGGAAACTGCGTGGGACACTCGACTGCGCCAGTATGGCGAGGAACTGACCTTCGTGTCCTTGAACGCCCGGACCGACGTTGGTTCGAAAGCCACTTTTGGTCGACTGGAATACGCGTTGAGATTTGCAGACGCCGTTGTAGCACATCCAGCCGATGGCATTGACCCGACGGTTGCCGGCAATGATATCGGTTTCGACCCCGAAGGGTAGAATGGTATGCATGACAGCCCAAGGACTGCGTTTGGCTAGATTTTCTTGATGCGTAAAGTAATAGGCCAGGCACATATTGATTCGCTGCTCTAGCCGCAGCGAGGATTGGTCTCGACTAACAGATCGGGGAGTGATCGGCGCTAGTTTCTCGGACTTGCCGTTTGTTTTCGACTTCGCGTCGGCTTGGCCTTTTGAACTATCGTCGTCAATGGGAGCCTCGTCCATCTGATCGTCGTCGGTTTCGGCCGCCGGTGCGTCAAACGGATGCTCGTCTTGTTCCAGAGGAATATCATTCAAGTTCTGCGTCGCCGGTACTTTCGAGGCTTCCGAGCCTGGACACTCTCCCTGGTCTTTGTTCTGTTGTGCTTGGATCGTCGCGGCTTTGTCTTCCGTCTGGGCCGACAGGAGCTTAACGCTCTCAGGGCCTTCGCGTAGTTCATTGGTCAACGAGCCAGACTGTACCGGGGCTTTCTCTTTGGCGCCCGTCATTTTTTCCTTGTCGACCGACTCTGGCTTCGATCCAGAGCTGGCGTCGAGTTCCAAACTGTCGGGGTTATCCTCCGTCTTAGATTTGGCAGCGCTCGGTTGGTCCGTGACGGCTGCTGGCTTATCACTAGCTTTGGTGGGAGCAGGTTGGCTCGGAGTAACTTGCGTCGGCCTGGCCTTACGAGAAGACTTTTGCGCGGCCTGGTCATCTGGTTCGGTGGCGCGGGATGGTAGGCTGACCACCAAGGCGAGCAGGCTTGCTAGAAGTACGGCGGCTATGGAGCCATAAAACCGATGTTCCGCACGAAGAAACTTATTCATAGAGGGCGGCAATCTCGACACGGTTGATGCGTTGATGTGCGAGTGAGACGGGCACGGCTGGCACGTTGATATCGGCACAACGTTAAGGACACTCTCGTCAGGGATATTCTCTTTGGTCGGCAAGCACGAGGGGCTCGCTTCATTGTGCTCCTGAACATTGCCGAAGTCTCACGCAGTTCATGTAGGCCACTGCGTCATTTCGTCATTTGATGCTTGGCAGCGACTGCAGAACTCGGGCAGTGAAACTGACCGGTTCAGGTTCCGGAACATCCTCGCCATCTAGATATCGTTTCCATGCATCGAAGTCACCACCAAAATCGCGCCCCGTCATTTTCTTAAGGGCCACGACGGCCTGCTGTTGAACCGCGGGGTTTTTGTGTTCCAGCGATTCGGCCAACAGACTACGAACCTCGGGGGCATCGAAACCACCCAACGCAGCGATAGCGGCTTGGCGCACATCATCACTTTCGTCCGTTTGGGCCAGGCTGAGCAGCATGTCGCGTGCGTGCTCGCTATTGCGTACGCCCCAGGCTTCACAGACGGCTAAGCGAACTTTCTCCACATCATCTTTCGAGGCTGCATTGAGTGCACGGATCGTCGACTCGCTATCAATCTGCGCTAACACCCGCGCCGCTTGCGCTCGCATCTCTGGACTTGTGTCTTTGGTCACAATGTTTTCCAACTGACCGGCCCAACGTTGTTGTTCATCGGGTGAGTAGCTGGCAATGCGACTCTTGAGCAGTGCCAGTTCGCCCAGTCGTTGACTATAGGTGGGACCAAGCTCGCGATCACGACGCCAATCACGTTGATGCCATGGAGATAGCTTCTTCATGTGGAACATCGGTCCATCGGCACAACCGGCGGACATGAATAGTCCACTGACGATGGTCGTCATCAGGCATCGACGGACTGTACGGCTGAGCCGACTGCCCTTGCTCCTGCTAGCTGCCATGCAAACCAAACTCCAGCAAATCGATCTTCGCTTCCCCCCAGGAGAAGCCCTCAGGGAAAACAGTTGGAGAACTCCGCTCGGCCGAACAGTAGCAGACAAACTTAGCCGCTTCCAGAGCGAAAACCACAATACCCCAACGGATTCTGCCGCTTCTGACCGCCAACAAACGAAAACAGGGATCGAAAGCTCGATCCCTGTTCTGAATTATTTATCGTAGCGTTAGGCTGTCAGGCCCCACAGGCTAGCGATTGATCGCGATACCGAAGGTGAACCCAGTCATCTGCACGCTGTTGTTACCAGCCAAGCCGAATCCAGGACCTGGAAGAACTGTACCGCGTCGAATGTTGGACGCCAAGTTGATGAAGTCAATGCCACCACGCAGATCGATGTACTTGGTTACCTGGTAAGCCGATTGGGCACGGATCTCAAAGCCAGGTGTGAAGCTGGTCGTCTGCTTGGGTTTGATCAGTGATGGGAAAGTCGTCGATTCCGTCACGACCGCCGCACTCTCTGCAGTGCTGGCATATTCAGTAGTCGTCGTGAACAGTCGCTGCGATTCGCGACGGAAGTTGGCCATC
>JADLDX010000709.1 GCA_020846515.1 Pirellulaceae bacterium | reverse complement strand
GGCGTATCGCACGCGAATCATCGACAACCAGCACTCGCATATTCTTATTCCTTGGCAAGGAAAAGGGGTCTGACCCCCTTTTCGGATTTAGACGGACTGGTACGAACCGGTATGGGTGCTCGATCCACTGACGGGTGCTGGAATGGATCGCTTGCTCTGGCTGCGGGCATCCAATTCGTCGCGTTGATACTTGAAGCGGCTGACCAGTTGCTGGAGATCGGAGGCCATGCGAGAAAGTTCGCTAGCGGCCTGCTGAGTATTGTTGGCACCCTGCGTGGTACTTTGCGCTGCGTCAGCCACGGCTGTAATATTCTGAGCAATTTCACCGCTGCCCTTCGAGGCTTCCGCGACGTTACGGCCCATCTCGTTGGCTGTAGCGGTCTGCTCTTCCACCGCACTGGCGATCGTGTTGGAAATGTCGTTAATCTGATTGATCACGCCACTGATCTGACGAATGGCTTCCACCGCACCTTGGGTATCCGATTGAATGGTCTCGATCTTCAAGCTGATGTCTTCGGTTGCCTTGGCAGTTTCTTTGGCCAGTTCTTTAACTTCGTTGGCCACAACTGCGAATCCCTTGCCTGCTTCACCAGCTCGAGCTGCTTCGATGGTGGCGTTCAGTGCCAACAGGTTCGTTTGCTCGGCGATCGAGGTGATTACCTTGACGACTTTACCGATTTCCGCACTGCTCTCACCCAGTTTGGCGATGGTGCTATTGGTTGTGTTGGCAACAGAAACGGCTTGCTGCGAGACTTTGG
The DNA here is from genome assembly GCA_020846515.1 of Pirellulaceae bacterium. Classification (GTDB taxonomy): domain Bacteria; phylum Planctomycetota; class Planctomycetia; order Pirellulales; family Pirellulaceae; genus Aureliella. The sequence goes on along the minus strand of JADLDX010000709.1, from coordinate 3,894 downwards.
CGGCTTCCGAAGCGCTCTTGGCAATTTCTCGAATGGCCGAGTTCATTTCGTCGACACCCGTGGCCACTGTCTGCACGTTCTGACTGACTTGCTCAGACGCCGCTGAAACCACGTTGGCCTGCGACGATGTCTCTTCGGCATTGCCGCTCATCTGCGAACTGACAGCTGACAACTCTTCCGACGCGCCAGCCAATGCGGTTGCATTCTCGGCGATCGAGGCCACGCTCTTGCGAAGATCGGAGAAGAAACGCTCCAGGCATTCGCCCATTTGTCCGATGGAGTCGCTACCGGAGACTGAGATGTGATTGGTCAAGTCACCCGAGGCGGCTTCATTAACCACTTGCAGAATACAGTTGACTTTGTGCGTCAACTCTTCGCGCGCTTTGACTTGCTCAGTGACGTCGGTAGCAAACTTGACCACCTTCACAGGCTTGCCGGCTGCGTCCAGAATCGGGTTATATGAGCCATGAATCCAAATGGGTCGGCCGCCTTTGGCAACTCGCTTGAACTCATCGGCACGGTATTGACCGCGATTGAGCCCATTCCAAAACTCGCTGTATTCTGGGCTGATGCGGAATTCTTCTTCCACGAACATGCTGTGATGCCGCCCCACGATTTCGTCGAGCGAATAGCCCAGCGTTTTCAGGAAATTATCGTTGGCATTCAGAATCTTGCCTTCCACGTCGAATTCGATCACTGCCTGCGATCGGCTGATCGCTTCAATCTGACCAGCGAAATCCAGACTGTTGGCTTCCTGCTTGACAACCCCTACACGGATCCACCAAGTGAAACCCACTACGAAACACAGCAGAACTAAACCGATACCAAACAAGGTGCTCGCGCTGCGAGCGACCAGTGCATCCGCCTCGGCTTGTGTATCAGCCTCCAGTTGATTGACTCGCTCCACAACCTCAATCATGGCCGTGTAGTGCTTGTCATAAAGCACGGGCATTTGGTGGTCGATGATATGCGTAGCCTTCTTTAGATCACCCGCCTTTAATGCTGGCAAGAATTCATTGTCCATGAGGGCAAAGAAGGCTTCGGCTGGTTCACGCGTGGATTTCAGCAAGCTGTTCTTCAGATCACCTTCCTTCAGTCGAGCATGCCAGCATTGAACAAATGTCCGATACTCACTCTTGAGCTTTTCATATTGCTTGATGCGCTCATTGAGTTTCTCCGTCGCGTTTTCTGCGCTGTCTGCCTCGCGAGCCAGGTGCGACATGAGATAGGTTTCCACGATGTAACCCGGGGGCGGCAGAATGTCGGCCCGCAACGCTTTGGCATCCACCAATTGGCCATAGATCTTGCTGCCAATCTTGGATGAATTGATGGTGCGATAGGTTGTGACACCAAACACCAAAAAGCCAAATGCGAATACGCCGGCTAAAACAACGACTTTTGATTTCATAGTAAGACTGTTTAACGCTTTCATACGGCCCTCGGACGACAAAGTGAATGTTTCTAAAGTGAATGGTTGTAACGGGATGGCGACCATGCCAGTGACGAACTATCTGTCAAGGTTGTCTACTCATCCGTTACTTGGACGACGTGTTCGGTATTGAGCAACAGGAGCAGATGCGATTCAAGCTTGTATGCTCCCTGAACAAAAGATCGAGCCGGACCGCGCAGTGTGTCCGGCGGTAATTCAAAACGATCAGCATCGACTTCGATAACGTCGCCGATTTGATCAACCAACAAACTGACCGCACCCTCATCGCCGCGAACGACGACGTTCATGGGCAGTTTGTCCTCTGGTCGCTCCGTCAGGCCCAGTCGCTTCCGTAAGTCGATGGCCGTAACAATCTGCCCGCGCAGATTGATTAAGCCGCTGACAGATGGTGGCGTCAGCGGGACACGAGTCATTTCTTGATATCGAATGACTTCTTGCACCGAATGCGCGTCGACTCCGAATAAATGATTGTCCAAGTAGAACGTACAAAGCTGTCGAGTTGTGCTGATCATTTATTGCTTGCCCTTTGCAAAGCGGTGTTCGTTTAGTGGGTTGCGTGTTGGCTAACAAACTGGTCGCCGCGGCGCTGGCCCCAAAGTTTTGGCAAGAGCTTTTGACCGTCAGGTCTAAAGCACTGGCCTTCTTGTCCACATGGATGTTATGAGAATTTCGATAAGTATTGCGTTAGCCAGTTCATACGCCGACAGACTCACACATCGTCGGATCCACCTGGCGTATTACAGCCGGCAGATCGATCAGATCTGTCACGTGGTCTTGAATGACAGCTGAACAAAGCAGACCGGGTCGATGCGCTGGTCGAGTAACCTCCAGGTTCGCGTCGACTATGTCGATGATTCGATCGACAACAATGCCCACGCTGCGCCCATGTTCGGAATAGACCACGACATCTAGCAGGCCTTCGCTGTCGGCGTGCATGCTTGATTCGACACCCATCGAATCCGCTAATCGAACCAACGGTAGGATCTCTCCGCGATACTGGACAACCTGCAGATGGTCTGCCGTTTCGATGGAGGCTGCCTCGATCTTTTCCAGACGAGTAACTTGTGAAAGTGGCAAGGCATAACGATGGGTCGGGCCGACCCCAAGCACCAACAGTGACTGAGCGTTCGTCGAGCGAGCTGAGGCGCGTTCCAGCGTTTCAGTAACTTGACGATCGCGTGTCTGCGAGATGACGTAAGCCGCATGTGCCAGTCCAAGCACATCCAGAATCAAGGCGACTTTCCCATCGCCCATGATGGTCGTACCCGAATAGACCGGTACTCCCTTGAGTTGTTTGCTCAGTGGCTTGACCACAATCTCTTCTGTATCGTTGATGCGATCAACGACCAAGCCGAATTGGCGATCATCTGCCCTTAAGACCACGATGTTCAGTGCATCGGTATCCGCGACCACTTCGCCACTCTGGAGTTGCTGACGCAGATACACCAGCGGCAGCAATCGACCCCGTAGCCGATAGACAGGTGCTCCCTGAACCCACTCCACACTCTTGGCAACCTGTTTTCCGTCCAGTCGCACCAGTTCCAACAAGTTGACTTGGGGAATGGCATAGCGATTGTTATCACTGCTAACGATCAGCGCCGGGATAATAGCCAGGGTCAATGGAATTTTAATCTTGACCGTCGTGCCAAAACCCGATTGGCTTTGCAGATCGACCGTGCCACCGATCTTTTCGATATTGGTTTTGACAACATCCATCCCGACCCCCCGGCCAGACACATTGGAGACGGTTTCTGCCGTTGAGAAGCCTGGTAGGAAGATCAGATTTCCAACATCACGCTCTGGCAATCGCGCGGCTTGCTCGGCCGTGATCAGATTGCGGTCGAGTGCTTTTTGACGGATGCGATCGATGTTCAAACCGGAACCATCGTCGCAAATTTCTATGTTTACCTGGCCACCTTCGTGGTAGGCACGAAGCGTCAGGCACCCTTCGACCGGTTTGCCGTTGGCCGCGCGCACTTCGGGCTTTTCGATACCGTGGTCGACGGTGTTTCGAACCAGGTGCGTCAGCGGATCCTTGATGGCCTCGATGATCGTCTTATCAAGTTCGGTCTCTTTGCCTTCCATCTCGATGCGAACTTGTTTGCCGCAGATCGCAGCCAGATCTCGGACCAAACGCGGGAACTTACTCCACACGTTGCCGATGGGTTGCATGCGAGTCTTCATGACTCCTTCTTGCAACTCAGTCGTAATCAGATTCAATCGCTGAGAAGTGCGATGAAGTTCGGTGTCGACCTGTGCGTTAGAGAATTGCAGGATTTGGTTGCGAGCCAAAACCAGCTCACCGACACACGTCATTAGTTTGTCCAGCAACGCGACATCCACTCGAATTGTGCTGTCGGCTGCAGAACTGGATGCATCGGCTACAGGGGCATTAGCAGACCGTGCATTACTAACGTCTTGGGGGCTCGTCATCATGGCTGGGG
>JADLDX010000708.1 GCA_020846515.1 Pirellulaceae bacterium | reverse complement strand
TGCGTAGCAGTGGGAGGGTCGACCCGCGGCAGCGTGGGCGGGGAGGGCCGGCGGTGCTAACAACGCATGAAGCGCTCCGCTGCGAACTCGTCTCTGCGGCGCACGCACCCTCCCCGAAAAAACAGGCTGCAGTAGCGCCTGTTTTTTCGACCCTCCCGGGCGCTGCGCTGGGAGGGTTAGTTCTGCTGCTGCGCAGCAGCAAACTACCCCCCAGCTGCGAAGCAGTGGTTAGGAGGCCTGACTCTTCGGGTGCGTTTCTTTGAAGTGCTTATACGCGGGACGTATCTCGCGCATGGGCACCCAGTGTCCATGAGTCTTCGAAGTGCTTGACACCATCGTGCTGGGCTGCAACTGGCCTTTGCCGATGCGCTCAAGCATCTGCAGTTCGGAAATCGGTCCTACCGCTTTGTGACCTCCGAAGAAGCCCGTTTTGATGAAATACCAATCGGCTGACATCGCATTGTCTCCCTTCTCGAAAAGTTCGAGGTTGAGGTGGGGGGGAGTTCGTCGTCCGTGGCGAAGCCATTAGCGAATCACAAGGGAACTTGTTCTCGCCACAGATGGCTCTATACCCTTTGTCCTATGTTCATTTCGGTTTGGCAACATTTTTCGTTGCTCAAAAATGCGTTTTCCGCGATTTTTTCTATCGTCAATTTCGTTGTGATATTGAAATCGCTGCCAGAACCTTATCCTCCGCGATGATCGTGGTTTTTCGTCCCATATCGTCGCTGGGGGACCAGTTCTTCAAACTCACTGGTTCTGGGAAAGTTCCGATATGCGTCATTTTGGCGTAGAGCACGGCCTTTCGCAGAGTGCACCGCGATACTATGTTTTGAGGAATCTTTCGCCCAAAATGGCTTCGTTGGAGTATTAGTCAGCCGTGCCGCATAGCCTACCTGTCGGTTTTCGTTTCGCCTCTGCGGCTTGTGCTATCAAGAGCCGCGCGGGTGCTAAGGATATAACGCTGATCGTTTCCGATCGTCCGGCCAGCGCGGTCGGCGTGTATACGCAGAACCAAGTTGTCGCAGCGCCCGTGGTACTGTGTCGTGGACGCACGCCCATGCGCGATGCACGCGCGGTGGTCGTCAACAGCGGCAATGCCAATGCATGTACCGGCGTACGTGGCATGGAGGATGCGCAGCGGATGTGTGAACTGGCCGCGCAGGCAATCAGCCTTCAAGATCCTGTCCGTCCCGATCAATTACTGGTGATGAGCACCGGAGTGATCGGACGTTTCTTGCCGATGGACAAAGTCCAACGCGGCATCGAAGCGGCAGCCGGGCAACTGGCCGATACCGAAGCCGCTTTCTTTAATGCGGCTGATGGCATTCTGACGACCGACAACGGTCGCAAGGTTACCACGCGCAGCATGGAGACGGCTGGTCGCACCATTCACATTGCAGGTATGGCCAAAGGTGCGGGCATGATTGGTCCCAACATGGCCACGATGCTGTGCTGTGTTCTAACGGATGCTCCGCTGGCCGCCGAGCAACTGCAGTTGTTGTTGAAACGCGCCGCCGACAAATCATTCAACAACATCAGCGTCGAAGGACATACCAGCACCAATGATACGATGCTCCTGCTGGCCAACGGGGCGGCTGGCGGGCCCGTGCTTGATGGCTTGGCCGAAGCCGAGTTTGCTGAGAATTTGGAAGCCATGTGTATTGAACTGGCCAAACAAATTCCAGCCGATGGAGAAGGGGCCACGCATTTGATCGAAGTCGATGTGCGTGGTGCTCATTCCGATCATGACGCGCGCAAGATCGCGCACACCGTCGCCTGCAGTAACCTGGTCAAGTCGGCTGTGTTTGGTTGCGATCCCAACTGGGGCCGAATTGTCTCGGCCGCGGGATATAGCGGCGTACCGGTAGACATCAGCCGCTTGGAACTACAAATCAATGGTATTCTGCTGTTCCAATGTGGCGAACCGGTTACCTTCGATGCCAAGACCGCCAGCCAATCGATTCGCGATAATCACTTAACCCATATTCTACTGATCGTCGGCAATGGCCCTGGGCAATGTCGACACTGGACGAGCGACTTGACGCTCGACTACGTACGGTTCAACTCCGAATACACCACTTGATCCAGGAAGCGTCGAGCAAGACATGAGCACGTCACGCCATGTGCCTGGCACGATCTATGGTATCGGTACGGACATTACCGAATGTGTACGCATTGCGCAGATGATAGACAAACACGGTGAATTATTCTTAACACGCGTGTACACCCAGCAAGAGATTGCGTACTGCTCGGCGCGGAAAGCAGCCACACAGCATTACGCAGGCCGCTGGGCTGCCAAAGAGGCGGCGCTAAAAGCCATCGGCACAGGTTGGTCGCGCGGTATCCACTGGACCGACATCGAAGTTGTCAACGCCGTTGGTGGCAAACCGAATATTGTTATCGGCGGCCAGGCTCGCGAAATCTGCTTGCAACGCGGCATCGGCGAACTGCTGATCAGCATCTCCCATTGCCGCAACTACGCCGTGGCATTCGTTACGGCACTGTACTCCTAATGGTGTTTAGTTGCCTAATGGTGTTTGGTTGCCTGAGTGTGTTGGTCGGCTGAACGTGTTGGGGGCGACTGTTGACGACGCCGTTGGCTATGCGTGGAACGATTGATACAATCGTGGGCTTGCCAGGCGAGACGATCCACCACTGAACTGCACACTCCTTCCAAAAGACTGGGCGTTATGAATCGCAAGATGGTCCTGTTGACATGGGGATATTCCAATCCGCGTACGGCGAAGACGGCAGCAGGCTTGCTGCGGTATTGCCCAGAGGAATGTGTGGCGGTTTTAGATCCTGATAACGCGGGCCGCAAAGCTCGCGAGTTTTTAGACGCCGGCGGCGACACGCCCATCATCGGCCGGCTCGACGAAGCTCCCAGCGCGAAAACACTGGTCATGGGCATTGCACCTCCTGGTGGCCGCATCCCAGATGCGTGGCGCGCCGTGTTGCTGGAAGCCATCGATCGCGGCATGAACATCCTCAGCGGTCTGCACGATTTTATTTCCAACGACCCTCAATTGGCAGCAGCCGCGGCAGCGCGTGGTACGCGAATCACCGATGTACGCAAGAATGACTTTCGCGAGATCGCGCGGCGACAAGGACTCAATCCCAACTGCTTCCGTGTCCACACCGTGGGCCACGATTGCAGCGTCGGGAAGATGGTGGTCAGTCTTGAATTGACCAATGGATTGAAAGCTCGCGGCGTCGATGCGCACTTTGTGGCCACAGGTCAAACTGGCATCATGGTCTCTGGTGGCGGTTTGCCACTGGACTGTATTGTGGCCGACTTTGTGGCTGGCGCGGCGGAACAACTGGTGCTCGAAAACCAACACCACGAAGTGTTGCTGGTGGAAGGGCAGGGCAGTCTGGTTCACCCGTCTTATTCGGGCGTCACGCTCAGCCTGCTGCACGGTTGCTTGCCACATGCCATGGTGCTGATCTTCGAAGCCGGCCGCAGCACCGTAGGCGGCATCGATCATGTGCCCATTCCTAACCTGGTTCGCATGCGTGAGCTGTTTGAAACCATGGCCTCCATTCACCAACCCTGCGTAACGTTAGGTATTGCCATGAACGGTCGTCGCGTCACACCGACCGAAGCGGCTGAAATCAGTCGACAAGTGGAAGACGAAATGCAATTGCCTGTGGTGGATGTGTTGCGAGAAGGCCCTGAACGATTGGTCGAGGCAGTCGATGCTTTCCGTCGCGCAGGCGAGTGGCGCAAGTTTGGTATGTAGCCTTAGAGAAAAAACTTTCATCACGTAGGCGACGTGCCGCCAAAGGGACTTTTATGATTCAACTACAGATCAAGACCTTCGACCTGCCGCTACGTGATCCGTTTACGATCTCGCGCAGCACCACGACCGTCCAACCGACCATGATCGTCGAATTGCATTGCGATGGTTTGGTCGGCTTGGGGGAAGCCACGGCCAACGACTATTACGGCGCCAGCCTGGAGAACATGAGCCGCGTACTGCATGAGATTGCACCGCGCTTGGCTGACCTGAAGCTCGAGAATCCAGCCGAAGTCTGGCGCGAGTTGGATCCGATCCTTAGCGCCAATCGATTCGCTCAGTGCGCGCTGGACTGCGCGTTATGGGACCTGTTTGCCCAGCAACACCAATTGCCACTGTATCGACTGTGGGGCTTCGATGAAGATGCTCCCTGCCCGCCCACTTGTTACACACTGGGCATCGATACGCCCGAGGTCATGCTGCGCAAGATGCAGGCGTTTCCCAATTGGCCGATCTACAAAATCAAACTCAATCAAGAAACCGGACTGACCAACGTCGAGTACCTGCGGCCGCATACTCAGGCCACATTCCGTGTCGATGCCAATTGCTCCTGGCGACCGGAACAGATTCTGCCACTGGCCGAACGATTGGCCACCATGAATGTGGAACTGATTGAACAACCGCTGACGGCGGAAGCCTACGCCGATATGCGACCGTTAAAAGGCAAATCACCCTTGCCGTTAATGGCAGATGAAAGTTGCCAGGTCGAAAGCGATGTCGATCGCTGTATTGATAGCTTCGACGCCATCAATATCAAACTGGTCAAATGTGGCGGCTTGACCCCCGCGCGGCGGATGATCGCCCGCGCCAAACAAAATGGCTTGAAGGTCATGGTCGGTTGCATGACCGAGTCCAGCGTGGGCATCGCGGCCGGCGTTCACTTGCTACCACTACTCGACTTCGCCGATCTCGATGGAGCCCTGCTCCTGGCGCATGACATTGCCGAAGGCATACGCTGGCAAGCGGGCTACTGCGTCATGCCCACCCAGGCAGGCTTAGGCGTCAAACTGATCTAACGCTTGATGGTGATCGCGCTACCTTGAGTTAGCAACGTGTAAACTTCGCGAGCATCCAACGGTGCCAGGCTGATACAGCCAGCGTTCTCCAATTCCGGAACTGGATTGGCGGCAGAACCGTGGATGCATACATCGTTACCCAAGTGCATCCAGTAGCCACCATAGGGATTGCGTGGATCGGTAGCGGCCATGAATTTCGAATCCGTACCGACATAGGAATGATCGCGTCGTCGCTCGATGATTGTAAAGCTGCCTTCACTCGGTGTCGGTTGGTTGCCTACGGAAACGGGAAAACGCCCCGCATACAACTCACCCAAGAACAAGGTCAATTCGCCTCGAGTCAGGTTCACTTCGGCGCGGAACGGGCCATTGACGACCTTCATTTCCATACCGGCCAAGACCACGCGCGAGTCGCCCATGCGATTGATACTGGCCAGAGCTTCGGGCGAGATGCGATATTTGTTAGCAATGGATTCCAGCGTATCGCCCGGTGCCACCACGAAACGACTTTCCAGCAAATGGCGTTTCGAATAGATCACTTCACCGGCCAGCGCATCGAGTAGATCAATCAAATCCAGATGCTCTTCGCGAGTCATCTCAATATGATTGAAGTAAGGACTCATCTTCGCCAAGGCCTCGCGCAACTTGCCATCGTTGGCCATCTTGAGCGATTCGGTGCGCGCCGCAGCGTAAGTCTGTCCCGTTTTCGGTGCAGCGCTAGCACCTGCCGTACCACTCGAACCTGCACTACTACCTGGGGTTGCAGCACCTGGTGGCAGCAGACCGACGCTGGGGAATGCATCGCCGGCGCCCGGGCTATTGCTGCCCTGAGCGGCGAGAGAGCCGGACAACGTGCCTGACAAATCTTGGGCACCCGGCAATTCGGGCATGCCTGGCAGTCCAGACGCTGACGGTCCCGAAGTAGTCACTGGGATGTCGCCCGAGAAACCAGGCAATGGAGGCATGCTCGCAGCCGGCGCTTTGTTCTCCGACATCAAGACGCCGGGGATAGGTACTGTGTTACCTTCTTGCTCGGGGGGCAATTCAAGGTCGGGAATTTTCGGTATATCGTTGCCCAAGCCACTGCTGAGCTTGCTGTTCGGATCGTTGGGATCTTCCGCTTTGGCATTGGGCGCACCGGGTAGCGAAAGGTTGGGCGGGCTGCTCGTACCAGGCGTTTCCGGCAACGTGCCCAACGTCGTGGACGCAAAGTCATTGGCCGGTGGTGGCGGCACAATCGATGGCGGAGCCAGGCTGTCCAAGCCGCCATTTGGATTAGACTGGGTAAGAGGCGGGATCTCGACCATGGCGCCGTCCTCGACGCTCAGTCCCATTTCGTTCTCGTTCCATTCAGCCAATCCTGGAGGCAAGGTAGGTTCTGGTGCATTCAGGGCCACGTAGGCACCGTAACACACACCCAGTAAAAGCACGACTACGACAGCAGTTTTGATCGTCTGCACGACTATCTCCTTGACGACTCTCGCCTCCCCCGCATCATGCAGGTGGTCCGAATAGCGCGAATCCTAGAGAATCACGGAATCGCTTGCTAGAGCAATTCTGGGCAGCGTATGATTGTTTTCTTGTGCAGCGATCTCCCCCGACCCTGGCTTAACCAATCCTATTCCGTCCTACTTTCAAGACCAGTGCCCTATCTATGCTCAATGCTCAATTGGCCGAACTGGAGCAAGAGTTCCGTAGACAATGGCAGGGCTATCAGCCGCAAGCATATGGAATTTTTCTGGAACAAGTCGCCCCTGAGGACGAAGTGGCGCTCCTGGCACGCCTGCTAGCCGTCGAGCTTGAGTACGCCTACCAGCCGCCCAATCTTCTGGACCATCGCGAGTTCGAGGCAGTCGAAGAAGACGAAAGGGTCGAGCCTCGAGTTATGCTCTTTCTGCATCGATTTCCAAAGTTGAAGCAACATCGCGAGTTGTTGATTCAACTGGTAATGCTGGAATTTGCGCTGCGATTGCGGTTTGATCCTCAAACACCCAATTACGATTCGTACCTGGACCTGTGCCCCCACGAGAAGGAACGCGTGGGCAGCATGATGCAGGTCATGGAAGAAAAACTCTATCGTTTGGGCAGCACCGGCAGTGGTCCAAGCGACGCCAATCAAAACGATACCACGGTTGCCGAGGGCGCTTCGCAAAAGACAATTTCTTTGTCGCAACTGCCATGCAGCCTGGGCTACTTCTTACTTACCGATGTCATTGGGCATGGCGGTATGGGTACCGTCTACAACGCGGTCGACCTGCGCAGCGCGGCCCATGTCGCTGTGAAGATCATTCATCGCGCTGATTCTTGGAGCATCTATCGCTTCATCGAAGAGTTCACCTGGCTCTCAACTCTCAATCATCCAAACGTAGTCAAGTTGTACGATACGTTCAGCGAAGGCGACCTGCGCTATTTCTCGATGGAAGTCGTCGAGGGCAAGCCGATACGCGATTGGTTTAGCGGTGAAACTGGCGCGGACCGCTGGGGACAGTTGCGACGCGCCCTCAGTCAGGCGGCCTTGGCCGTAGCCTTCTTGCACGATCATGAAGTGATCCACCGTGACATCAAGAGTTCGAACCTGATGATTACCGGTCGCGGTCGTGCGGTGCTGCTCGATTTAGGACTGGCTAGCCGCATGCAGGAGAAACAGCACAGTCGACAGCTGGATGGACAACAACTGGTCGGCACTTTGCATTATCTGTCCCCCGAAGCCTTGCATGGTGACGAAGCTGGCTTTCCCAGCGACTGGTACAGCTGTGGGGTGATGATGTATGAAACCATGACAGGTGCCTTTCCACCGGTCCGCGTTGACATGCAAGCTCCGATCGACTCGGGCCAACGTTTCTATTTGGACTACGCAGCCACTGGTCAGCAGTTAACTAACTGTCCTCGCGATTTAGCTTCGTTGTGCGTGGATATGTTGCGTACCGATCCAACGCATCGTCCCGCCGCAGCCGATATCATTCGGCGATTAGGCAGTGACGTTGGCCAACCGATTCCTTTTTCGGTCAGCGACAGTGATTTTGTGGGCCGCGAAGTCGGCTTGGATTTTTTGAATGCCGGCCTGGACGCTGTTCAATCTGGTCGACCAGTCATGAGGTTGGTGCGCGGTGAATCGGGCATGGGCAAGACGGCTTTACTCAATCGCTGGATAAAGCGAGCGCTGGCGGGCAGCGATACACTGCGATTGAGCATTCGCTGTCACAGCCAAGATCATACGCCCTTGCGCGCTTTGAATCTGCTGGTCCAAGAACTGGTCACTTGCCTGGCGCAACGGCCGATCGAGTTGTGGTCGGAGTTTGCGCGTGGCGGCGGCGAAGAGATCGCTTACACTTTTCCGCAGATGGAACGCCTGGGCGGTGGTGCCAATTGGCCCGAGTTGTCACCGACGGCCGATTCGATGGAAGGTGTCGCGCGGCGCGCTGCCGGCTTGCATGCCCTGCTGGGTTGGTTAAAGGGGCTCAGTCGTCGACTGCCGCTGGTGATCACGATTGATGATGCACACTGGGCCGATGGTGAAAGCGGTCGCATCTTGTCGCATTTAATGCGGGCTGGCGGTGAGTTTCAAGGCTTGATCGTGCTGATTGATCAAGGGGCACAAGTGGCCTCACCTTTTCTACAGGGCCTCCTGGAACTTGAACCCCACGCCATGTCCGCAGAGAACACCTATGAGATGCCGCCCTTAACGCGGGATGAATGTACGCGCCTGCTCGACTGCTGGTCAGGTCGATTGAAGATCAAGTTAAGCGCAGAAGTGGCGGCTGATATTCTGAATCGATCTGGGGGCAGTCCCTTTTTGCTGTTGGAACTATTACGATCCTATGTCAACTATATCGTGCGTCACCGCCTGGCGGATGAGACCTGGTTATCGGGTGGACAAAAAAGCTCAGGCGTATTGAACAATCGCTTTTCGATGTTGCCGCCGACCACTGAAAAAGTGCTTCAATTTTTGGCCGTATCGACGCAACCGCTCGGTATTCACCAGTTACAAACCGCCTCGCGCATTTTGCCAGGTCCGTTGTTGGCGGAACTGAATCATCTGAGCGGTCAGGGTTGGATTCGCTGGAATGGCACGACGCTTGATTCAGAATTGGAGATTTCGCACGAACGCTTTCGCGAAGTCGTATTGAAGTCGATGATGGAAGATCGCCTGCAGCGTCGGCATTACCGCTTGGCTCGCATGCTCTCCAGCGAAGTTCCGCCACCTTGGCGACGCATCGCGCATCATTACTCGGAGGCTCGTCAGTACCGCGAAGCAGCGGCTTGTTACATGGAAGGCGCCCGGGCGGCAGCACGGCGTTTGTCGTTTGCAGAAGCGTTGTGGATGTTGGAGCGTGCTTTCCATCCACAGGCCCAACGCACTGAATTGGAGGTGCGTGCGGCCGAGCGACTGAAGGCCGATTGCCTGGCTGGACATGGCAACGCTCTGGCGGCCGCGGAAGCCTACGAGGGCCTGGCGCGCACGGCGACAGATGATCTCTCACTGATGCAATGCCTGGCCGGCGAACAATGGATTCGTGCCGGTCGTTTACAAGCGGGCCTAACGAGTTTACGGACCGTTTTGAAACAGATGGG
>JADLDX010000707.1 GCA_020846515.1 Pirellulaceae bacterium | reverse complement strand
TCGCAACGGCGAACTTGCGCACGATTGCATCGTTGTAACTAAAAGACTCCAGGAGCGGCGAGCCACCCCCGTGCGCATCGCTAACATGCCCAGAGACGGGCTGGCTTATCGTGGCCATGTTTACCTTCATTCCTAGAAAACATTACCGCTTCGCAGCTACTTGAATGCTGCACTTGTTCATTGACTGTGTTAACAACTTGAGCTTTCCAGCTTGACATGTCTAGTGGAAAAACGGTCGCACCTATCTGCTGCAACTGGCTCAAAATGCCACAGCCGGCCCTAATGGTTATCGAATGCCTGCGAAACTGGCATGAAACGTTATTCGATAATTCAGTTGCTGACTAATTGTCGCAGATGCGCAATCTTGTCTTAGAAACAAATTGCCATGTTTTTATTGGGTTTTTTGACAATTTGAACTGCTATAAATGTGTCTCGTTTTCATCGATCCATCGATCGATAATGATGCGCCTCGCCGCATCGACATGGGGCTCAGAGGAATCCGCCGGGTAACGGATCGATCCGCAATCTACGATGGATCCGGAAGTCGTAGTGGCGTGAAGAGCGTTCCTGATTTAAGTCGCAATACTTTACATATAAAGTAAAGGCTAATCGAAGGTATCCCCTCTCTCCGTGTGTACACGCGCAATGAGAGTGGAGACAGGGCAAAGATCACAAGATGGGCACTCTTGCCCGTCATCTCATTTAGAACCCGGGCAAGCGTGCCCAAGCTACGATCCAAGCCGGAGACAGGAGTGCCCAAGTTCCCAAGCTACGGGTGCAAAAATGATCTTGAATCATCTACGCAGAGCTGACACACTCCGCGCCGACGGGTGCTCTAGGGGATGGATCCTCAATTGCTAGCATCCGATGTTTGCCTGTGAGTGCCTATGCATCGAGCCGCTCGCGTGCTCATGCAGCCATTGGAAGGATTACCATGGCCCAGACTCGTTTGGCCACCTGCATGCTGGTGGCATTGGCTGCATTGTGTATTGACATGGACCAGAGCCTTAAGGCCGATGGACCGGAGGGCGGCACAGGCCGTGCGCCCACGCCACAGATGCAGATCGTTAGCTTCACGTCGGCGCGCTGCGAGCCCTGCCGTAGCATGCAACCGGCCATTGCCAGTCTGACACGCGAAGGTTGGCCCATTCGACAAGTCGACGTGGAAAAAGAACCACAGCTTGTCGCACCCTTCCAAGTCAAATCGCTGCCCACCATCATCATTCTGCGAGACCGACGCGAAGTCGATCGCGTCGTCGGGGCACTAGGATATCAAAAGTTAAAAGCTCGCTTCGAAAAGGCCAGCGCCACCGCGGGACCATCGGCAGACGATCTGTTGAGTATGGTCGCCCTTTCCTCGCATCAGTCTTCTTCCTCAGCGCGTGGCAATCCAAACCCAACCAACATCGAATCGGCCACCGTTCGCGGTCAGTCCCCTGCCCCGCCGGCGTTTCCCATGCTGTCGACCATGGCCCCACGTTCCCTGGCTGACGCAACATTGACCGGTGCAACGCGGGCTGCTTCGACGCTGGGTGCGAGTCTTGATTCGATGGCCGCTTTCAATAGTGACCCAGCGCTGGCATCAGCGGCCACCGATTTTGCAGCGCCTCAGCCCATGGCCGCGCCGGCATACAATCGCTCCCCAAGTACTCAGCCCCAACTCGCCAGTACTCAGCCCACCAGTGCTCAGCCTGGTGCGATCGGCGCCGCAGGCGTGGCGCGCGCTCAAGCCGCTACGGTGCGTATACGAGTGGATGAGCCCGGCGCTTTGTCATTTGGCACTGGCACGGTGATCAACATGCATGGAGACCAGGCCTTGGTGCTGACATGCGGACATATGTTCCGTGACATTACCGCGGCTGCCAAACTTTCGGTCGACCTGTACGATCGTGGTCAAGTCATCAACTTGCCAGCTCAGATTGTGTCGCACACGACCGAGCAGGGTGACATCGGCTTGATCGAGTTTCGTTCGCCCGTGGCGATTGCACCCGTGCCGATTGCGCCCTTGGCTGCTACGCCGCAAGTTGGCTCGCTGGCCTTCAGTTTTGGCTGCGACCATGGTCAGGACCCCACGCGCCGTGACACGCAAATCAAACGCATCAATCGCTATCTTGGTCCAGCCAACATCGAGATCCATGGCGCACCGGTCGTTGGTCGCAGTGGCGGTGGTCTGTTTGATGCACAAGGTCAATTGGTTGGCGTTTGTAATGCTGCTGATGCTGAAGATGATGAAGGCATCTATGCGGGTTTGCCAGTGGTGCACCAACACGTGGCCGCACTCAAGTTGGATGGGCTCAGTCCACCACCATCGAACGTTCAGCTCGCTTCGGCGGCTACGCGAGAGCCTGCAGTGCCGGCCACGACTCAGCCAGGCTATTGGCCTGACCAGCAGTTGGCCAGTTCGGCGGTCACAAACGTCCCACCCGCCCCGACTCAAGTTCGCTGCGTCATCCGCGACGCCCAAGGCCAAGAAGCCGCGCTGGTCATCGATCGCCCCAGCGAAGAACTGCTGGCACTCCTTCGCAGCCAGGCGCATCAGTGAGCGGTTAGCAGTTAGCAGTTAGCAGTTAGCGGTTAGGAGTTAGGAGTTAGGAGTTCGGAGTTAGTCTTCACTCTGCTATCGACTCTTGCAGCGCGGCATCGATATAGTCGACGAGTTGTTCGGCCAGCACGACGCGAGACTTGCGAGCGTGCTGGGCCAACTGCGCAGCGCGACCATGCGCGCGAACGGCCAAATGCGCGGCGTCGCGTGGCGAGAGACCTTGGCAGATCAAGGCAGTGATCATGCCAGTTAGTACATCACCACTGCCACCACTGGCCATGGCTGGTGTGCCCGTGTCATTTAAGTAGGCGGTTTTTCCGTCGGTCACCAAGGTGTGTTGGCCCTTGAGGACGATCACGATACCGTGCCGCGCCGCCCAGGTGATGGCGGCTTGTTGCTGCCCCAACGTATCACTCGCTGCCACTCCGGATAACCGCGCCCATTCGCCAGGATGGGGCGTCAAAACGCGTGGGCCACCCGATGTGGCTGGCCATCCGCCCGCATCGGCCAGGTTATTCAACGCGTCCGCATCGATAACGCCTGGTAGTGGCGCGTCTTCGACCAGTTGCCGGACCAGCAGTTGCAACCATCGACTGCGACCTAATCCGGGACCGCAGGCCCAGGCCGTCGTACGCCCGAATCGTTCCGCGATCTGCCAATAAGCTGCATCCGTCAACCGACTGTATTCGTCTTCAGCCAGTGGTAGCGTCATGACTCCCGGGTTGAGCACGGCGACTGTCTCCACGATGCGATCCGGTACCGCTTGGGTTACCAGGCCAGCCCCGGATTGCAAGGCGGCGCGAGCCGTCAGCGCGATCGAACCGGCCATACCTCGACTCCCGCCGATTACCAACGCATGGCCAAACGTCCCTTTATGACTGGACGGATCCCGTTGGGCCAACTTGGGAAGCGGTGGAGTGGGTAAACCCAAAGTGTCTGACATCGTTGGTTCGATCGTTGGAGAGAGGTATCATCAACTCAATTAGCGGCGACTGCTTGAGCTGTTAGTCATTGAGCTGTTAGTCATTGAGCCTGCGTGGACAGCTCGAGTTGCGTCTGCACTTCTTGGATCTCAACGTAGTGGAACTCGTCAGAGTTCCCTTGCTTGGATCTGCCGAGCAATCAGCCCGGCGATGTAGCCACCTTTGAAACCGGCGTCGATGTTGACGACGGTGACGCCGGCGGCGCAACTACTGAGCATGCTCAACAACGTCGTCACGCCTTGCAAATTGGCGCCGTAGCCAACGCTGGTGGGCACCGCGATGATTGGGCAAGCCAACAAGCCGCCAGCCACACTTGCCAGGGCACCCTCCATACCCGCGATCACCACGACAGCCACAACTCGCCGGAGTCGTTCGATGTGCCCCAGCAGTCGATAGGGCCCAGCGACGCCCACGTCGACGATGCTAAAGGCTGGTACCCCCATCCACGAGAGCGTTTCGAGCGCTTCGCGGGCAACTGGCAGATCGGTGCTACCAGCGCACACGACGGCCACCTCCAGCGTCGCCGGCTTGGACGCTGTGGAGCCAGAGGCAGGCAAATCGGTGTGTAGTTGAGGGAACTCGGTTCGTCGCAGACGCAGGGTGCGGCCCAGCAAGTCGTAACGCGAGTAGGGCAGGCGTCTAGTGACCTGTGCAGCCACGTCGGCTTCCACGCGCGTGACCAAGATTTCAGCCTGGCCAGAATTGAGCAGCTTGAGGGCAATCGTCTCGATCAAGCCGGCGGATTTGCCCGGGCCGTAAATGACCTCTCCCAGACCGCAGCGACGCTGGCGATCGGTGTCGGCGTGATAGTCGGCACCGGCTTGTGCCTGATTTTGCAGCAGTCGTTCGGCGAGTTCACTCCAGCTCAAACGCCCAGCCTCCAGTTCGGGCAGCCATTGTTGTTTTAGCTGGTCGATGCGTGCATCAGTCACAGGTTTGGACTTTCTGGGGAGGGGAAGATTTACGCATCCCAGGCCCATCGCCAGCCAGGGCGACGGGCCGGGAAGGCTCGGCACGCTAAATTGCGGTTGTCATTTTGGCAAGCTGGAATGACAATTGTGCTCGGCGTCTACGGGCCCCTTTTGACAGTGGCTCATTCATTGTTAGCGAATTTTGCTGGGGTTGAACAGGCTATGACGGTATGTGTGCTGGCTTATTCTGGCGGTTTGGACACGTCGACCATGTTGGGTTGGCTGATCGACCGGGGTTTGGAAGTTCATGCCGTCTACGTCGATCTGGGGCAGCCGGGCGAAGATCGGCAAGTCATGAAGGACAAGGCAGTTAAGCTGGGTGCCAAGTCGGTGCGCATGATTGATGCTCGCGAGGAGCTCTGTCGCGACTTTGCCTTTCCTGTGCTCATGTGGCAAGCCAAATACGAAGGGCCCTACTTGATGGGCACCAGTATTGCCCGCCCCTTGATCTCGAAGGTTTGCTTGGATGTGGCTCGCGAAGTGGGCGCCAACATGTACGTCCACGGTGCCACCGGCAAAGGCAACGACCAGTGCCGTTTCCAATTGGCTGCTGAAGCCCTGCGTCCCGATGTGCAGGTGTATGCGCCTTGGCGGACTGAGGAATGGCGCAATGCCTTCGGTGGTCGCACGGAGATGATCGAATATTGTCAATCCAAGGGCATTCCGGTTAAGGCCACGGCCAAGAAGCCTTACAGTTCGGATGAGAATGTTCTGCATATCAGCTACGAGGCCGGAGAGCTGGAACGCCTGGATATCTGCGGCGTCGAGTTGGTTGAGTTTGAGATGACGGTTAGCCCTCAGCTGGCGCCTGACAAAACCGAAGATGTCACCATCGGTTTTGAAAAAGGTGTCCCCGTATCGGTCAATGGCCAGACCGCCAGCGCGCTATCGATCGTTGAACAACTGAATGTGATAGGTGGTCGCAACGGCGTTGGTCGTATCGACATGATTGAAAACCGCTTTGTGGGCATGAAGAGTCGCGGTGTGTACGAAGCACCAGGCATGACGTTGTTGTACGAAGCGGCTGCGCAGCTTGAACAGCTCACGCTCGATCGCGACTTAGTGCACCTCCGTAATACGCTCAGCCCCATTGTG
>JADLDX010000706.1 GCA_020846515.1 Pirellulaceae bacterium | reverse complement strand
CGTTCGCAAGCTGCAGCAGCCAAGCCGCAGTCAAGACTTGGTTGGTTTCCTAGATTAAGTTCGCTTGCAAGTTTGGTTCGATTTCAACATAACTGTTTTCAAAAACCTCAGTGGGGCGTATGCACTTTTGCATACGCCCCTTTCTTTTTTGTTCAGCACCAAACAGTAAACTACCAAACTCATCGATCACTTTGTAACCTATCGCAATGGCCTGTAACCTATCGACATGGCTTGGATCGTAGCTTGGGCACCCTTGCCCGAGTTCCAATTGAGATGACGGGCAAGAGTGCCCATCTCACGTGCCTATAAGCCCCATCCATACCCCCGGAAGCTCAATCATGAAAGTCGGCGTCTTCACCGTCATCCTACGATCGATGCCTCTAGATCAGGCACTCGATTACCTGGCAGCCCTCGGCGTACAAACCGTCGAGATCGGTACCGGCGCTTATCCAGGCATCGATCATTGTGATGTTCAAGCACTGCTGGCCAGCGACGCTAAAGCCCAAGAATTTCGTCAGAAGATCGAGTCCCGTGGACTGAAAATCTCCTGCTTATCCGTGCATGGCAACCCGATTCACCCAAATGCTGAACTGGCCGCCCAGCATCACGCGGCCTTTGAACAAACCGTGCGACTGGCCGCCAAATTGGGTGTCGAAGTGGTGGCCACGTTCAGCGGTTGCCCAGGCGGCGCACCTGGCGATCGCCAACCGAACTGGGTTACCTGCCCCTGGCCACCGGAGTATCTGGAGATCCTCGATTATCAATGGAACGATGTGGTCATTCCGTATTGGGCCAAGACCACCGAGTTCGCACGACGCGAAGGCATTCGCCAGATCGCCCTCGAAATGCACCCAGGCTTTGTGGTTTACAATCCAGAAACATTATTGAAACTGCGCGCGGCCGCTGGCAAAGAGATCGGTGCCAATTTCGACCCCTCGCACCTGATCTGGCAAGGTATCGACCCTTGCGCAGCGGTGCGGGCCCTGCAAGGCGCGATCTATCACGTCCATGCCAAGGATACTTCCATTCAAACCTGGAACTCCTTAACCAACGGCGTACTGGATACCAAACACTACGGCCAAGAACTCCAACGCAGTTGGCTGTTCCGCACCGTCGGCTACGGTAGCTCGCGCCAATTCTGGTGTGACTTTGTATCGGCCCTTCGCATGATTGGTTACGACCATGCACTATCCATCGAACACGAGGATAGCCTGATGACCGCGCGCGAAGGACTAGAAAAAGCCATCAGTTTCTTGCAGTCCATCGTGTTGCAAGAACCCAAAGGCTCCGTCGACTGGGCGTGATAGCGAAATATGGCAAGAGGTTGTGCCTACTTGATCGACCACTTGGTTAAGTCATGGGGATCACGCTCGATGCGATGATAGAGCGTATCGCGTTCGACGGGATCACGTCCGGCTTCAACGATCAACTCGCGAATCCGCTGCACAGACAACATCTCCGGCGTGGTGGCGCCGGCATCGTGATAGATCAATTCATGCCGAACCGTACCGTCGATGTCATCGGCCCCGTAACTAAGCGCCAATTGAGCTGTCTCGATACCCAACATGATCCAATAGGCTTTCACATGCTGCACGTTGTCCAGCATCAGCCGGCTGACAGCCAACACGCGCAAGTCAACCAATCCGGATGGCTTGGTAATATGGTCCAACTTGGTGTTGTCCGGGTGAAATGCCAGCGGGATGAAGGTCTGAAAGCCGCCCGTTTCATCCTGCAAGTCACGTAAACGCATGAGGTGATCGATGCGATGATAAGCATTCTCCAAATGCCCATAGAGCATCGTGCAGTTGCTGCGCAGTCCCAACTGGTGCGCTGTGCGGTGCACTTCCAACCACTGGTGCGCATTGGCTTTGTGTTCGCAAATCTGATCACGAATTTCGGGGTGGAAGATCTCAGCCCCACCGCCGGGCAAACTGCCTAGACCTGCCTCACGCAAGTCTTCAAGAATTTCGCGGGTGCTCTTCTTGGTCAGAAACTCGAACCAATTGATTTCAACGGGCGTCCAGGCCTTGAGGTGAATGGTTGGATAGGCCTCGCTAAGTTGACTAAGAATACCGCGATACCATTCATAAGGCTTCTTGTGGTGCAGGCCACCCACAATATGCATTTCGGTACAGCCGTTGTCCACCGCTTCGCGACCGCGAGCCAAGATCTGTTCGTCGCTCATCGCGTAGCCTTTCGGATCCCGCAGATCGGCGCGGAAAGCACAAAAGCGACAGCGATATACGCAAACGTTGGTCGGGTTGAGATGCGTGTTGATGTTGTAGTAGGCCACGTTGCCATGCAGACGTTCGCGAACCAGGTTGGCCAACCGCCCAACCTCTGCTAAAGGTGTACGCGGGTCAAACAGAACCAATCCGTCGTCTTTGGTCAGTCGTTGACCAGTCAACACCTTTTCCTGGATTTCGGCAAATCGCGTTTTCACTTCAGTAGCAATCATCTTCGTCTCGCAGATCGTGTCAGCAGCGTTATATGGTCCGAAAACCGTGGGCTAGCGCCCTGCGGCTGATCAGCCACAAGCGCTACGTCCGGTTCAGCCAATCAGCCGGAACGCGCTAGCGTCCGGTTTTAGGCCAACAGCCGAAACCCGTGGGCTAGCGCCCTGCGGCTGATCAGACGCAATCATCGTACAGGCATCTTTGGTTCCCGAGAACCGCACACTTCCATGCAGAATTGAACCGAAACAACACGGCGTGAGTTAACCAGGGGGGCAAAATCTTGGCAAGTGGACCTGGCGACGACTGAAGATCCAATTTTCCCTTGGCATTTTTCACGCCCAATGTGCTTCGTTCCCCAAGGGGACGTGTCGACGAGCCTTGTGGTGCTGCACATAATACTGCCAACCCCTGCGAACCGCGGGAATTTGCGGTTGCATTCTTGTCGAGCTCTCGTTCGAAAATCATTTGTAAAAGGGTTGCGTTATGCGCTGCTGTGGGTGGTTGCTGATTTCGGTCATGGTGTCGACAAGCCTTACTACGCCAACACTTGGGCAAGCACCCGAGAGAATTGATTCGGCCGTGATCGACAAGATCAAAGACGAGGGCCTGAATCGGTCCCAAGTTATGGAGACCATCAGTTTTTTAACCGATGTGCATGGTCCACGTCTGACCGGCTCGCCGATCACCAAACGCGCAGGGGAGTGGACGAAAGACAAGTTAACTCATTGGGGGTTAGTCGGGGCGCAATTGGAGCCCTGGGGGCCGTTCGGACGCGGTTGGACGCTCGAAGGCTTTTCGGCCAACCTGGTCGAGCCGACCTTCTCTAGCCTCATCGGCTATCCCAAAGCCTGGTCCCCGAGCACCCCGAAGGTCGTTCGCGGTGAGCCGATCTACCTGGACGTAGAAAAGCCAGCGGACTTGGAAAAGTATCGCGGCAAGTTGCATCGCGCGATCGTCCTGATCAGCCCACCACGTGAGATAAAGGCGTTGTTCGAGCCCCCTGCAGCTCGCAAGACAGATCTCGAGCTACTGGAATTGGCCAACTCCGACGGCGCATCTCGTCGCCGTCGCACTAGCAGTGGCTCGAGTTCCGCAACCGCTGCACCTGGCACAGGAGCAGCGACTACTGCTCAATCGACACCGCCTCCCACATCTACCTCAGCGCCGCCAGCGGGTGACGGGCAAGGGCCAGCGGCGGCCACCGAATCGCGTCGCATGGCGGAGCAATCGCGCGGGAGCATGCAACTGCAATCAGACAAATGGCAGTTGGCCTACGATGAAGGCGCGGCGGTCGTGTTGGAACCGGGCCGCGGTGACGGTGGCACAGTATTTGTCGCGTCGGTCACGATGCCTCGCAAAGCCGACCAAGGCCGCGGTGCGGATACGCCGTTCAGTCGCGGACCGCGTCCGTGGGCCACTGATGAAAGCGAAATTCTGCCTCAAGTTGTCTTGGCCGCCGAACACTACAATCGACTGGTCCGCATGGTGCAAAAGGAAGCGCACCCCAAAGTCGAGATCGATATTGCCAGTCGCTTTTACAACGATGATCAGAACTGCTTCAACATCGTGGCCGAAATCCCTGGCTCCGATTTGAAGGACGAAATCGTCATGTTAGGTGCCCATTTTGATTCTTGGCACTCGGGCACCGGTGCGACCGATAACGCTGTTGGATGCGGCGTGGCTATGGAAGCCGTGCGTATATTGAAGTCCATCGGTGCACAACCTCGTCGCACCGTCCGCATCGCTCTATGGACCGGTGAAGAACAGGGCCTGTTGGGATCTAAGGCGTACGTCACCCAGCACTTTGGGCGTACGGTCACCGAAGCTGGTCAGACCGGACAGGGCGAGCGTCCCAAGACCAAATACGAACTTAAACCGGACCACGAAAAACTATCTGCTTACTTTAACCTAGATAATGGAACCGGTAAGATTCGCGGTTTGCACATGCAAGGCAACGAGCAACTTCGATCGATGTTTCGAACATGGTTAGCGCCCTTTGGCGACATGGGCGCGTCAACCTTGACCAATGCCAATACCGGCGGCACCGACCACTTGTCATTCGACGCCATCGGCTTGCCGGGGTTTCAGTTCATTCAAGATCCGCTCGAGTACGATACTCGAACGCACCACTCCAGCATGGATGTGTTTGAACGCATTCAAGCCGACGATGTGAAGCAGGCTTCGATCATAATGGCGACGTTCGTCTATCAAGCCGCCATGCGCGATGAAAAGCTGCTCCGGAAACCTTTAGACGGTGAAGTCATCATCGCCAAGTAGCTCCACAGTCAAGTAGTTGCCTAGTTGGACAGCGCCACTTTGAATCAGCCGCTGGGCGTTGGCCCCAGTTTTTTTCAGCGAAAACCGTGGCTAACGCCAATACGGCTAATATCTAAGTAGCCACATAGGCCGGAACATGCGCCAGCGGTGTTCCGGCCTGCATATCTAAACAGTGGCGCGCCAATTGCTACTAAAGTTGACTTCGTTTGGTAAAACCCTGCGAGGATTCAACAGTGGGCCACTCTTCGATTACGTTGGCATACAAACGATTTCTTATCGCCATCATAACGCTCTCGCCACTGGTTGCTTGCCAGCCAGTCCAGCGGATGAAACCTGAGGAACCGCCACCGCCCGACGTGACGGTGGCCACGCCTGATATTCAACCAGTCGTAGACTATCGCGAATACACGGGGCGGACAGAAGCGCCCGAATCGGTCGAACTGCGGGCGCGCGTCGGTGGATATCTCGAAAGCATCGACTTCCGTGAAGGCTCAGAAGTGGCCAAGGGAGATCGACTCTTTCGCATTGATCCTCGCCCGTTTCAAGAAACCATTCGACAAGCCGAAGCGAATCTGGCTGCCCAACAGGCCCAAGTCGATCGCGTTGAACTCGACCTGAAACGCGCTCGGCAGCTCATCACGAACCATGCCATCAGTCAAGCCGAGTTAGATTTGGCCATCGCCAACTCGATCAGCGGTAGAGCGCAATTTGTGGCACTCGAAGCGGCGGTGGCGCGCGCCAAGTTGGACCTGGAGTACACGGAGATTCGCTCTCCCATCGCCGGTAGAACCAGCCGTGCGCTGGTGACACCTGGAAACTTGGTGGTGGCCGATATGACGGTGCTGACCAGCGTCGTCTCTATGGATCCGATTTTCGCCTACTTCGACGTCGACGAAAGCTCGGCCCTCGATTACCGATCGCGCGTGCGTGAGTCGCAGGTGGACAGCGCTCGCGATACGCAGATAAAAGTCGCCCTGGGTCTATCCAACGAAAGTGGTTATCCCCACCCGGGTGTCATCGACTTCGTGGACAACGCGACCGACGCAGGCACAGGGAACATCGCCATTCGAGGTCGCTTCGACAATCCCGATGGCGCGTTATTGCCCGGATTGTTTGCCCGCGTGCAAGTACCTTTCACCCGCCCCTACGACGCCCTCCTGATCCCGCAGACAGCTTTGGCCATGAATCAACAAGGCAGATATGTGCTGGTTGTCGATGCCGAAAACAAAGTCGTCTTGCAGGTGGTTGAAGTTGGTGCCACGCATGGCGACAAGGTCGCTATACGCTCTGGACTGAAGGCTGATCAACGAGTGGTGATCAAAGGTTTGCAAAAGGCTCGACCAGGCAGCATTGTAAACCCTAAACCGCTGTCGGCACCCGACGCTTCGGCCGTCAGCCAGTCGGGAAGAGGAGCGGCACAACCAAGATGATCTCACGTTTCTTTATCGACCGTCCCATCGCTGCCAACGTCATCGCCATCGTTACGATGATCCTGGGCGTCGTGGCCATCTTTTCTTTGCCGGTTGAACGCTACCCCAATATCACCCCACCGACGATACAAGTCACGACATCCTATCCTGGCGCCAACGCGCAGGTGGTCTCCGATACCATTGCCGCCCCAATCGAACAACAGGTCAATGGCGTCGAAGACATGATGTACATGGCCAGTTCTTCGTCTGCCAATGGTGCATACTCTCTAACCATAACCTTCAACGTCGGCACCGATTTGGATAAGGCTCAGGTGTTGGTCGAGAACCGAGTCGCGTTGGCTGAACCCCAGTTGCCCGCTGATGTTCGTCAGCAGGGTATCACGGTAAAGAAGCAATCCACCAGTATCTTGCTGGTAGTCTCGTTGACCAGTCCCGACAAAACGTTCGATAGCCTGTTCCTGTCCAACTACGCCAACCTGCAATTGCGCGACGAGCTCAGTCGTGTTGAAGGCGTCGGAGAAGTCACCGTCAGCGGCAGCGGTGCCTATGCGATGCGTGTTTGGGTTGATCCGACCAAGTTGGATGCGCGAGGTTTGACGACGACTGAATTAATCGCTGCCCTGCGCGCTCAAAACGTTCAGGTTGCCGCTGGACAAATTTCGCAACAACCGATGGCCGGCAAGTCGGCTTTTCAATATGCAGTCAGTTCAATGGGGCGATTGTCGGAACCCGAGCAGTTCGAACAAATCATCGTCAAGACCTCTGCATCAGGGGACGTGACTTACCTGAGCGATGTGGCCCGGGTGGAACTGGGAGCCCAAAGCTATGACCAGTTTACCGAGCGGGCCGGATATGAATCAGCCAGTATCCTGATTTATCAGTTGCCCGATGCCAACGCCTTAGACGTAGCGGAGCGGGTACGGATCGCTGTTGAGCGATTGAGCAAGTCGTTTCCGGCCGGGATGCGTTACGACATACCCTTTGATACGACCAAGTTTGTCGGTTCGGCCATCCACGAAGTTTATAAGACGCTGCTCGAGGCCGGCTTGCTGGTGCTGGTGGTCATATTGGTCTTTCTTCAAGACTGGCGAGCCGTATTGGTTCCGGCGACGACCGTGCCAGTCACCATCATCGGCGCGTTTGCTATTATGCCTATGCTCGGCTTTTCAATAAACATCTTGACACTGTTTGGTCTGGTCCTGGCCATTGGCATCGTGGTCGATGACGCCATCGTAATCGTAGAAGCTGCGGCACATCATATTGAAAACGGGATGCAGCCGCGGGAAGCCACGATCAAAGCCATGTCGCAGGTCACTGGTCCTATCTTAGGAATTACGGCCGTGCTGATGGCTGTGTTCTTGCCTACCATTTTTCTGGCAGGCGTTACTGGTCGGCTCTACAGTCAATTCGCACTCACCATCGCCGCGACAGCCTTCTTGAGCGCCGTCAACGCTTTAACGTTGAAACCTGCCCAGTGTGCCAGTTGGTTGCGACCGCCGAAAGAGAAGAAGCTTTTTCTATCGCGCTGGTTCAATACCGGCTTCGCCTGGCTGGAACGCTTCTACATGTGGGTCACAGGTTGGTTCATCAAGCTGACGCCTGTGTCGTTGGTCGTTTATGTCGGCCTGGTCGGTCTTACTGACTGGTGGTATGTCAGACAGCCTACCGGATTCTTACCGACGGAGGATCAAGGCTACTTGATTGCCAGCGTGCAATTGCCCGATGCCGCTTCACTTGAACGCACGCGAGCGGTAGTGGACCAGATTAATAAGATCTTGCCCGAGATTCCCGGTATTGAAACGTGGTTTACGCTGGGAGGTCTTTCGTTGTTGGAAGGCAGTCAAGCATCCAATGCTGCAACGATGTTTTTTGGATT
>JADLDX010000705.1 GCA_020846515.1 Pirellulaceae bacterium | reverse complement strand
TTGGCGATGGAAGCTTGGGGGACCTGGTTGATTGGATTCGGAGCTACAACGCTTGCAGTTCGGGGCGTCATTGCGTCGCAGAAGCGTCAGTCGCGAGCGCTACACTGGAGTGTCATTGCTGGTCTTTCGCTCGCCGTTGCGGCACTCACGTGGGCTGGTTTTCAGATTCCCATCGTTACGCTACCGATGATTTCTATGTCCTGGTACTTACTCTATGCCCCACCTCCTGCAAAGCAGCTCAAACGCGTGGGATGGACGCTTGTTGGTGGGACAGTTGCGACAGCATGTTGGATGGCCATCATGGTTTGAGGCAGAGGGATCTCCGAATGGAGCGATAGCTCAAGAGAGGTCATCAATTCGCACTCCAAGTCGGCAACTGATGTTGACGCACCTCTCGCATTGCGTAAAGTCGTTTCCTTGTTGCCGAAGAAACTGGCTATGAGCGGACATAGCCAGTCGCTGGGCACGGATTTAACGTGAGAATCGAGCCCGGAATGCAGGCGACGAAGTGGTTAGGCATTGAATTAGTTGAAGTAAGCTTCAAAGAAAAGTTGATCTCGGCAGTTGGCTCAGCTCTCGCGATTTACTGTGTTTTTTGGTGCACACTATCATTTTTGCCATCTGGGGCAGCAATTGGCGTTGTTGCGTCCATGGGGGCGACAGCAGTGCTACTGTTCGCGGTCCCTCACGGGCAACTCTCTCAACCATGGCCGCTGATCGGCGGCCACCTTGTGTCCGCTCTGATCGGAGTGAGTTGCGCGCGGTTAATTGCGAACCCCGTGCTTGCAACTGCATTAGCGGTGGGTGCGTCGATCGGCGTGATGCACCAGTTGAAGTGCATTCATCCACCAGGCGGCGCGACCGCGTTCACTGCCGTGATGGGTGGCCAAGCGATTGGCGATCTTGGCTATCTGTATGTCCTGTACCCTGTCGGCCTAAATGCTGTTGTTATGCTGGTACTCGCCGTGCTGATCAACTTTCCGTTCCGCTGGAGGCGTTATCCAGCAGTGTTGATAAAAAGGACACCTCCTCAAGAAGCCGCAAACGTTTTGGGTTCAGAAGACGATCATCGCACCTTAGTTGAAGCAGTGCGTTCGCTCGATTCATTCGTGGATGTCAGCGAAGAAGATCTAGTTTACCTTTCGCGGATTATGGCAAGCCATTACGCAGAGCGACACTCTGTTTCCACAGGCGAAGCAGAATTAACTCAATCGGTTCGAACGCGAAAAGCAATTGATCCTTGGATGACACCAAGTGACATCGCGCCGACAAATCCATAAATTGATGCGGTGAGTGTCGCAATCATTCGCTGCGATCTCTTTTCAATGGTGGAAAAGCAGCATCGCATTCAACGAATGTCACGTTGTTGGTTCGTCTGTGTGCATGCGGCCAGTAAACACATTGACGATGAGCTTGAGTGATAACGTGAGGATGATTAGCCCCAATCCCCAGATACCAGCCACGACCTTCCACTCAAGTAAGCTCGGTGAGTACTCGACGATCTCGTGCAAGGTTGATGGGATAAAGCCTGGCACAATCAAGCCCATACCCTTCTCGATCCAAATCCCAACGATCACCAGCAGGCAAGCCAATATACGCACGTGACTGCGTTCCAATGCGGCGGGAGTGAAAAACAGTGCCGTACCAACGAGATTCATGCCGATGGCTGTCCAAATCCAAGGCACCAGGCCGCTTTTTCCATGGTCACCAAAGAACAAGTAATTGAGCGGGGCCGCGTGGGCGCTGCCAGTATAAAGGACAGTGAAGATTTCACTGACAAGCATCAGGAGATTGATCGTCATCGCGACGCGGATGATTAGTATCAGTGTGCGTGCCGGACTAGCTGGTGCGGTGTAACCTGTTGATAATCGCAAAACCCGCATCACAAGGATGATGAAGGCCGGGCCGCTTACAAATGCGGAGGCCAGGAAGCGTGGCGCTAACAGTGCGCTGTTCCAGAATGGTCGGCCGCCGAGTCCGCAGTATAAGAACGCAGTCACCGTGTGAATGCTGATGGCCCAGAAGATCGACAGAAATACAAACGGAAGGTACCACCGTCCGTTCGGCTTGCGCCCCAGGTACCGCATGTATAAGAGGTAACCAACGACGTGCAAGTTGATGAGCAAGTAGCCATTCAACACAATCACGTCCCAGGTCAGCATCGACATCGGCCAGTTGAACTTTCCGATTCCCGGGATCAAGTGCCAAAACCGATCCGGTCGGCCCAGGTCCACAACGACGCTTAAGGTACACATCACGATCGCTGCAATCGCAACGGCCTCACCGATGATGACAACCTTGTGCATCTCTTCGTCATCGTAGAGGTAGGCTGGAATGACCATCATCACTCCACCGGCCGCCAGACCGACGCAGAAGGTGAAGTTAGCGATGTACAAACCCCAGCTGACGTGGTCTGTCATGTTGGTCGTGATCATGCCACCGGCAACTTGATTCGCCCAAGCGTTGGCCCCTACCAGGAAAACAGCCGTGAGCACAGTCATCCAGGCGTAAAACGCGAAAGAGCCTTCAGTGGCTAGCCATAGCGCTCGCCCGATGAACTTGGGGTAGCTTGTGATGGCCGTTTGTTTTACGGGAATGCTGCTCATGTCGCTCAATCGAAATAGTAAAAGAACGCTGGCTTGGTACCGAGTTCTTCCTTAAGGATGTAGACGCGTTTGTTTTCAAGAATCCAGCGGATGTTCGAATTCTTGTCGAGAATGTTGCCAAAGACGCGTGCACCGGTCGGGCAGGCCTCCAGGCAGGCTGGCAACTTGCCGCGGCGAGTGCGATGCAGGCAATAGGTGCACTTCTCAACGACGCCTACGGGCCGCACTCGATTGCTTAAGTAGCTCTGGTCAGGATTGATTTCTTCTGCCGGAACTTCGGGCTGCTTCCAATTGAAACGCCGAGCGTGATACGGGCAGGCCG
>JADLDX010000704.1 GCA_020846515.1 Pirellulaceae bacterium | reverse complement strand
TTCGCCGACACCGTTCTTTAGCCAGATTGTTGAAGTATTTACCTTTAACTTTGTATCGGGTAACACGGCCGGTGGTACTGGCACGACGGGCGGCCAAGGTGTAGGCGGCGTCGGTGGCGGGGCTGGCGGCTTCGGCAATGGTGCCGGTGGCGGTTTCTAAGTTTCGCTTAACTGGACAGCGCCACTTTGAATCAGCCGCTGGGCGTTAGCCGGCGTTAGCCCCGGTTTCTTCACCACCACGTTGGCCGTAGGACGCCGGCCCCGGTAAGTCAGGTACACGATTTGTCAGGGCTGACAAGTTACAGCCCTGCACATCTGGAACCTCGATAAGGATTGACGAGTCGCGGAGCGACTCGTCTACAGGCCTTCTTGCTCTTGTGTACTGGTAAAAACGCGCTCAGTTTGCCAAGATAAGCACGTTCGTTGTCAGCTTGCCAGATGAAGGCGAGCGGCAGGATGCCTAATCTACCTCAGCAAGAGCAAACTTCTCCCATGTCTCAACCGATGGCGGTGGTACTGGCGGCTGGCCGCGGTACGCGCATGAAAAGCGATCTGCCCAAGGTCTTGTTCCCCGTATTGGGTCGCCCGATGATCCATTGGGTTCTCGATGCATTAGCTGCGGCCGGAATCGCCCGGTCCGTGGTGGTCGTGGGCTATCGTGATGAGCTAGTACGCGAAGAGCTTGCAGCCAGGTCAGGGGTCGAGTTTGCCCTGCAGTCGGAGCAACTAGGCACCGGTCATGCGGTGCAGATGTGCCGCGATCAAATAGCGTCTCAGTCTGGGCCGGTGCTGGTCGTGGCCGGTGATTCTCCGCTAATTCAACCGAGCTCCATTGGTCGCTTAGTAGCCGAGTTTCGCAAAGGCCCGTACGCTTGCTTGCTCGGTACGCTAGTGAAAGACAATCCCCAAGGTTTGGGGCGAATCGTCCGTAGTTTGGATGGCAGATTCGAACGCATTGTCGAAGAAAAAGATGCGACACCTGACCAAAAGCAAATCCGCGAAGTGAACATGAGCACCTATCTTTTTGCTCATGATGCGCTTCTGTGGGCATTGTCGCAGTTAGGCAATCATAATGCTCAAGGTGAGTTTTATTTGACGGACTGTCCCGCTCTGCTGCTGGGACGCGGAGAGCTAGTGGATGCCCGTCCGGTGCTGGAAAGCTGCGAAGCTTTGAGTATCAACACAATTGATGAATTGGGCAAAGTCGAGGGTCGCATGTTGGAAATGGGTTACTCATGGGCGAATTGAAGATATTCAGCGGTCGAGCCAATGTGCAGTTGGCCCGCGACATCTGTGACTCGTTACACCTGCCGTTGGGGTCAATCACGTTGGGAACATTTCCTGACGGCGAATACTCCTGCAAGATCGGGGACGATGTCCGTGGACGCGACGTGTTTTTGATTCAGCCGACTTGTCCTCCGGTAAATGACAATCTGATGGAACTGCTCATCATGATTGACAGTTGCAAGCGGGCCAGTGCTTCGCGCATTACAGCCGTCATACCCTACTACGGTTATGCCCGCCAAGACCGCAAAGATGAAGGCCGCGTGCCGATTACGGCCAAGCTGGTAGCCAACTGCGTTACGCGCGCTGGGGCCGACCGCGTGCTGACCATGGACTTACACGCCGCACAGATCCAAGGTTTTTTTGACGTGCCCGTCGATCACCTCTATGCGGCACCGGTACTTAACAATTACTTCTTGCAGCGCGGCTACGATACGGAAGAAATTGTGGTCGTGAGTCCCGACGAAGGTAGCATTAAACGCGCTATCGGTCACTCTAAACGTCTCGGGGGACGCCTGGCGATCGTCGACAAGCGTCGCGACAGTCCATCAGAAACCCGGCAAAAGAACATTATCGGCGGCCCGATCGAAGGTAAGATCTGCTTGATGTTTGACGACATGATCAGTACGGCCAGCTCGATCTGCGGCGCTGCCCAGTTGGTTCATGAGGCAGGAGCCAAAGAGATCTACTTGGCTGCCACGCACGGTGTCCTATGTGGACCGGCCATTGAGAATCTGCGCAAAGCCCCTGTCAATGGAATCTGTGTCACCAACACGATCCCGCTGGCACCGGAAAAGCAATTCGATCGCATTCATGTCCTCTCGGTGGCTCCGCTATTGGCCGAAGCGATCCGTCGTATCCATCGCGACATGTCGATCTCGGACATCTTTCGATCGCCGGATGAAGAGAGCTGAACGGACCACTGCCATGTCGACGTCATCCATGTCCTCGTCATTGCCTGTGCTAACGCCGGAGATGGCTCAGAGTGCGTTGCCGTATTTGATCGATCGGCCGGCCATGGATGAGTTTCGACGCATTCACAAACTCGATCCTATGCGCATTCGTCGGACACGCTTCGCACTGTTCCAGCAGTACCTCGAGCCCACAGATGCCCTGGAGTTCTTGCAGGCACCCTACGCCGATGCCGCCCGAAAAGCATTTCGCTTAAGTGCCCTTTCGATCGAAGAGCGCCATGATTCGGCCTTGGATCGCTCCAGTAAGTTCGTGCTGGCCACCGAAACCGGCGACAAGATCGAAACCGTTTTGATGCGCAGCGCCAAACGCATTACCGCTTGCGTTTCAACCCAGGTCGGCTGCCAGGCTGGATGCAGTTTTTGTGCGACGGCCCGCATGGGACTGCGCCGCCAGCTATCAGCAGCCGAAATTGTCGAGCAGGTGCTCGTGGCGGCGCGAACCGCGCGGGCTGAGGGAGCACGCGTAAGAAACATTGTATTCATGGGTATGGGCGAGCCGCTGCACAACGAACAAAACTTGCACGAAGCCATTGCCCACCTGAGCAGTCGCGATGGTTGCAACTTTCCCATACGCCGCATCAGTGTATCAACCGTGGGTGAACCAGCCGCGATGATTCGACTGGTCGACCGCTTTCCAGGCATCCAAGTGGCTTTGAGCCTACACAGTGCGCGACCGGAGTTGCGAGCTCGACTGGTTCCCTGGACCAGGCAAATTGACTGGGAACAATTGCATCTGGCCGTTCGCGAAGTCGCCACTCGTCCGCTAACGTTCCACCATCAAGGCCCGATCATGATTCAACATATCATGATTGCCGGGATAAATGACACAGAAGAAGATGCAGACGCGTTGATCGAGTACGTGCGTGGCTTTGAATGCATCGTCAATCTAATTCCATTCAATGCCATCGCTCCGATTCAAGCCTGGCAGCCTACGTCGCGGGAACATCGCGATTGGTTTGCCAAACGACTGAGAGCCGCCGGTGTCTACACGACCGTGCGTTATTCAATGGGCTCTGACGTAGCGGCTGCCTGCGGCCAACTCGTCCAGTAGATCCTTGGCAAATACTTGATGTATGAAGTAATTTCCGATCCAAGGGACACTCGTCCCGCAAATTTCGCGTATGCGTTGCCTCGATACGCCTTCAGACCAGGCTCACCCCCGAGCGAGATGTTGCTCCAGCAGTAACTCGAAGGGTCTGGGTTCGCTGGCTTTGTCCAGGTATTGCGTTAAACTAGAGGCATACCCTATTCAAGGAGCCCACCGATGGACCCACGCCTCGAACGATTGCAGCTGAACACTCGCCGCCACTTTTTTCAACAAGGCTCGCTCTCGCTAGGCGCTGTCGCGTTGGCCGGGCTGATGCAAGACGCCGCACCAGCCGCCTCAACTGTGGCCGAGCACAAGACGCATCATAAGCCCAAGGCCAAACGGGTAATCTACCTGCATATGACCGGCTCGCCGCCCAATCTGGACATCTACGACTACAAACCAGAATTGGTCAAACGCACCGGAGAGGACTGCCCCAAGAGTTTCCTCGAAGGACGCGAATTTGCATTCACCAGCGGGACACCCAAACTGCTGGGCACCCCGCGTACCTTCACCCAAGCTGGCAAATCGGGAATGTGGCTCTCCGATGCGATCGGCAAAATGCATCGTGTGGCCGACGAGATGTGCCTGGTGCACTCGATGCATACCGACCAATTCAATCACGCGCCCGCCGAACTGCTGATCTACACTGGCTCACCTCGAGCCGGTCGGCCTTCGATGGGCTCATGGCTGACATACGGGCTGGGCTCTGAAAATGAAAATCTACCTGCCTTCGTGGTGCTAATATCCAGCGGCGTTCAGCCTAACGGTGGCAAGAGTTCGTTTGGTAGCGGATTTTTGCCCAGTGTCTATCAGGGTGTGCAGTGTCGCTCCCAAGGTGATCCGGTTCTCTTTGCATCCGATCCACCCGGTATGGATCGAGCCTTGCGCCGCAAAACGCTCGATGCATTATCGCAACTCAATCGATTGCAGGCCGAAGAGATGGGCCATCCGGAAACGCAAACTCGTATATCGCAATACGAGCTGGCGTTTCGGATGCAGACCAGTGTGCCGGAGGTCATGGACATATCGCGTGAACCACAACACGTCTTGGATGCCTATGGTGCCAAGCCCGGCGCCAGTTCGCTAGCCAACAATTGTTTGCTGGCTCGACGTCTCGTTGAATCGGGCGTACGTTACGTGCAGTTGTTCGACTGGGGTTGGGATTTCCATGGAACTGGAGCCGGAGAGGGACTCACTACCGGTCTGACGAACAAATGTGCCACCATGGATCAGCCGGTCGCCGCATTGATTGAAGACCTGCGCGAGCGTGGATTGCTGGAAGATACACTGATCGTATGGGGCGGTGAGTTTGGTCGCACACCCTTCCGTGAGGGGCGCACGGCCAAGAGCGAAATCTTGGGCCGCGATCACTATCCCGATTGCTTTTCCATGTGGATGGCCGGCGGTGGTGCGCGGGGTGGATTCGAGTATGGCGTCACCGACGAACTGGGCTTCGGAGTCGTCGAGAACCCGGTGCATGTGCATGACCTACAAGCCCCTGTTCTGCATTTACTTGGTTTTGATCACACGCGATTGACCTATCGTTTCCAAGGTCGTGACTACCGATTGACCGACGTACATGGCAATGTCGTCTCAGCTTTGTTGGCATAAGCACGGTGACGGTACAAGTAGACGAATCGCTCCGCGACTCGTCAATTACTCTTCTGCATGCAGTTGTCAAACAGAAGAACCGTGTCACGGAGTGCCACGGCCACAGGAGTGCCGCGGCCGCAGGGGTGCCGCGGCTACGAGGATTTGCACTTGTAAATAGGAAAAGTTGATTGTCTTGGGCTGATCTCACACCATTGCAAATTCTACTTGTCGTTCTCGGTGCGATCGGTATCGGATTTTCTAAAAGTGGCTTTTCGGGCGTGGGGATGATCCACGTCGTGATCTTTGCTTTTGTATTCGGGGCGGTGACCTCCACTGGTATTTTGCTGCCGCTGTTGATCGTCGGCGATGTCATGGCGGTTAAACTGTTCGGCTCGCAAGTTCAATGGGGCTACTTTCGTCGACTGCTTGGACCTGCAGCGATTGGAGTGGTCATCGGCTGGTGGTTGCTCGGGCGTTTGGATGAATCTAGTTTTAAACCGATCGTTGGCGGCATCATCCTCACGCTCTGCGGAATGCAAGCCGTGCGGATCTGGCGTCCCAAACTATTCGAACAAGTACCGCATGCCAGGTGGTTTTCGCTGACGTTGGGGCTGCTGGCAGGTGTGACCACGATGTTGGCCAACGCGGCTGGCCCCATCGTGGCTTTGTATTTGCTGGCTGTCTCGCTACCCAAATATCAACTCATCGGTACTGGTGCCTACTTCTTTCTGACGCTGAATATCTTCAAGCTTCCGTTCAGCGCTTCGCTGGGTCTGATCGATTTCAATACGCTGATGTTCAATGCAACGTTGGCCCCGGCGGTTGGCTTGGGAATGTGGATGGGGCGATGGTTGGTGCATCGCGTCGCGCAGCGTGCTTTCGACTCGATCCTGTTAGCGATTACGGCCGTCTCAGCCATCCGATTGCTGTGGCCCTGATAGTCTGTCGACTTACTAAGCCAAATTTTCATTGGATTTGGCCCGAATGGACTTTGGCCAGCAGCTTATAATGGATTCGCGATTCGTCCCTAATTAATTCAGCGTGCGAGATTCAGGCCGTGAAGAGTGACCAGCTTTCTGACCAGCAACTGCAAGCATTCTTGGACGAAGGATTGCCGCCTGACTTGATGTCGCAAATTGAAGTCCAGTTGCGCAGCGACTCGCAGTTGGTCCAGCGCCTACTGGCGTTGGTCGGGAGGCGCGAAGCCGGCGTGCATAGTCTGGGCGAAATCTGGCGCAAGCATCGTTTGACATGCCCAACACGACAACAGTTGGGCGGTTATCTCCTTGGAACGCTGGACGAGGGATGGCAGCAGTACATTCAATTCCATCTAGAGAATCTGGCTTGTCGAGTCTGCGTCGCAAACGTAGACGATTTGCGAAGCGAACAATTGCAGATTCAGGCGGCCACCGCAGCGGCTATCTCCACCCAATCTCAACGTCGCCAAAAGTACTTCCAGAGTAGTGCCGGTTACCTAAAACGCGATCCGTAGCGGATCCGCTAAACAGGGAGACGTGCCTGGGCGCTATCTACTTGTCAGCAGTATTGGATGCTTTGACTGCCAACAGCGATTGTAGGCACCAGGCAGTCGTGGACACTTGATGAGCGTAGCTGGAAATGTCGCTCATCCGGGTCGTTTCTTCCCAACTACCATCGGCTTGTTGTTGTGTGATTAGGTAGCGCGCAGCCGATTTGACCCGCGACGTAATCACCTGGACATCGGCAGGTGAAGTAGCCTTATCTCGCTGAGCAGTGGCCAGTGCCATTATCGTCAGGGCCGTGTCAAAGTTCTCAGCCGGGGCATTGGCATACGGCCCATAGCCTGTGGGTGGATTGTTTCGGTCAGTGTCGCTGCCTACATCAACCGACAGCACCAGTTCGATGCACTTCTGCGTGGCACCGAGAGAATTATGGGGTAACAATCGGTTGGTGACATTCGCTGCGGTGCGGAGTTCATCAATGGCCAGTATGAGTGACGAGGCTTCGAATACATTGCGTGGTCGGGTCTTGCACAGCCATAACCAGGCCTTTTCGGCAGCAGCCCGATCTTGAGCTCGCCGAGATGTCGTTAAGACAGCGGCAGAATGACCGGTCAACAGGATGGGTCCGTGGGTGATTGGTGAGCCAAGTCCAGTACTATCTGACACTGTCCATGACCCATCTTCGGCCTGCGAGGCGCGCAAAAGTAGCGCTGCTTGTTCTATCGCATCGAGCCATTGGGAGTTGTTAGAAAAACCAGCAGACGGTGCAGGTAATGTGCGGGATCGCAGCAACGTAAACGCAAATTGGATCTCGGCTAGTCGATGATCACTGGCTTGCGGATCGCCACGGTTGCTAGACCATCGGGTAGGTTGGCTGCACCAGGCAAGACTAGTGGCGATGGGCTGGAAATCAGCCAGCGGCGGTTGCACAGAAGCCTGATAATCCAGGGCCAGAATCAAAGCTCGCGTGGCATCACCTTGATGATGGCAGGCAGCGCACTGATGTTGTTTCATCCAAGCCGGAACTTCGGCGGCCAGCCACTGTGTACTGCGCAGGATTGCCCGGTCCAACTCGGGCGCCGGTTCGTCGGCTTTTGCCAAACAGACGCAAATGGACCATAAACCAAAACTGAACGCCAGAATTCCGCGACACTTGCCAGGTATGTTAGCCCCCAACCATGTCTGTGGGTGAAAGATGTCTGCACTAAAAAATAGAAGCACAGAACCTGCCCCTTTAGCGTCGCGAAGATCGGATGAAAAAAATCAGGCCCGGTCCCTCAATGCTTGAACGACCGAGCCGCGAATTCAACTGGTCGCTCCTTTCCCTACAGCGACGCAGTGATTGTCTATCACACGCTAATCGTCGTAACTGTCGCGTGAGTAGCTGCGACGAGAACCACGGTCACCGCGATCACCGCCGCGATCACCGCCCCGATCACCACCGCGATCACCACCGCGATCACCGCTCGCTCGTTCACCGCCACCGCGTTCGCTGTAGCGTGGGCCGCCACCGCCATAGCCGCCGCCGCCATATCCTTCTCCACCGCCGCCACCATATCCACCACCTCCTCCGCGCGAGGATGGGCGGTCGGTACGGGGACGCGCTTCATTGACGGTGATGCGTCGTCCTACGACTTCTTGCTGATGCAACGCTTCAACTGCTGCGTTTGCTTCTTCTTGGTTTGGCATTTCCACGAATGCGAAACCGCGAGAGCGACCGGTTTCCCGGTCCACAATAATGTTGACAGATGAGACTTCGCCATACGCGCCAAATGCCTGGCGAATATCGTCTTCAGTCGCACGAAAAGACAAATTGCCAACGTAAATATTCGTCACCTTCGAACCCTCACAAAACAGTGGCCAACTAAAGAGTAGCCCGATCATCAACCAAACACTGTCTCGAAGGGGAAAGGGACCATCGCGGCAAATCAGGTTTCA
>JADLDX010000703.1 GCA_020846515.1 Pirellulaceae bacterium | reverse complement strand
TGGCCCCGATTGCACAGTCGAGTGACAAAGCCATCCTGGGTAGCGCCTGCGCGCCGATGCAGTTAACGGCCGTCTTGCTGAATCATTGGTGCGAAGTTCTGGCAAGCCTACCCCAATATCATTTCCAACTGGCCGATGCGGCTTATGCCGATGAATCGATTTGCCAGGAAGTGACAGAACGATTTCATCAAGCAGGCTTGGAGCGAGATCGCTTGAAATTGGTAGCGACCGTTTCGCGTATCGAAGCGTTCGAGTTTTTTCAGGGTGTCGACCTGGTCGTTGATCCCTATCCGGTGTGCAGCCCGCTAGCGGCTTGCGATGCGCTGTGGTTGGGCGTGCCCGTGATCACCTGTGAAGCTGAAACGTTATGCGGTCGAATCACCACCAGCATTTTACGATCGGTTGGCGAAGTAGGTTACATCGCCAAGAGTCTCGACGAATATCGCGACCTGGTTATCGATCGAGCGCAACAAATCTTGGTGCATAGGTGCGATGCGCAGGTCGCTGGATCCATCCGCCAACGGCTACACACGCAAATGGCACAGTCGATCGTCTGCGACGCCCGACGATTCGCACAGAGCATCCAAGCACTGCTAACTCAACCATCCCCACCTGCACCAGCGGGCGTCAGCCGCGGTTTCCCTTCGTCTAAACAGCCTTAGCCGCCGTCAACCCAGGGCACTGATACCCATACTCAATACAAACATTCAGCCCAACGGAGAGTTCCATTGTCGATTCAGAATATTCAAACACTGTTCGGTACAATCAGCCTCTCGCATGTAATAGCCTACATGACGCAGAAGAAATGGCGAGTTCATGCCAGTGCCGACCGATTAGACTTTGAATTGCCCGATGCCGCGGGCGAATCCCAACACCTCTTCATGCCTGCCCAGCAAACTCACCCGAAGTTTCGCAGCCTGTTACCGAATTTGATTTTCTCTCTAGCGGTCATCGAACAGCGAGAAGCCTTGGATGTAGCCAACGAAATGGTCAAGTCTGTCTTGCCGGAGACTAAACCGGCGCTTCAACCGGAGATTCATTCCGGCGCAGGCACAGTGTCGGGATCTTCGGCCGCTGTGTCCAGTCCTTCAACGGCGGGCAACGACGCGCGAGTCGTTGGCCCCATCCCAGTTGAACTTACGTTCGTCAACGAGGCAGGCCAGCCGGCAACAGTCGCCTGCGGCGCAGGGAGTTCGGCGATTACGTTGGGTGCTGGGCAAGCGATTGCGGTCTCCTTGGGCCGCGACACAACTTCGATGACGATTCAGTTCCAGGATCGTTTGCAGCTGGATGTAGCGACCGGGGCGACCCTCGATGCCTTTTGGCCGCAGATCGAACTGCCTTCCCGCACACTCCTCGAACAGATAGCCTGGCTAAAGGCGCAACTGGCGAGTTGGTCACACGCGATAGGCCGGGTGGAAGCTGAAGTAAAGCTGCAGCCAGCCTTAGAACGATTCGATTTCGCACTACAGGGCCTGAGCAGCCCGTCTATTGATCTTCGCAGTTGGTCTTTGGCCAGTGCCCAGTTGCTTTGCGAAGCAGTGCATTGCCTCGACGATGCCGACCGTTCACCGCCACTGGCCTACCAATGTGCGCGCCATCTGGCCTCGCTGGTTGGCGGCCGGATCCGCGTCACCGGCGATGGTGCCAGTTCGCTATGGAATGCCGCTGGCACCGATCAACCAACCGCACCTCACCGCACACATCAATGGCTTACCAAGCACTGCCACATCCTCGCGTCATGAGAATTACCCCTCTCACTGCGCAGCAGTGGGAACTAACCCTCCCGCTGCGTAGCAGCGGGAGGGTCGACTGGCGTCAGCTCAGTCGGGGAGGGGGCCTCTAACGACTAACCAAGGCTCGCATCTCGCAGCTGCGAACTCGCCTGTGCGGCGCACGCACCCTCCCCGACGCTGCGCAGCAGCGGGACTAACCCTCCCGCTGCGTAGCAGCGGGAGGGTCGACTGGCGGCAGCTCAGTCGGGGAGGGGGCCTCTAACGACTAACCAAGGCTCGCATCTCGCAGCTGCCGACTCGTCCGTGCGGCGCACGCACCCTCCCCGAAAAAACAGGCTGCAGTAGCGCCTGTTTTTCGACCCTCCCTAAAGGGAGGGTTAATTGCAGCAGCGGAACTAATACGATTCTTTCAGATCCTGCGGCGAATCGGGCGGTGGCGGGCTGGACGGCAGATTAAGCGCTGCGGCTCGCTCCTGCAGTTTAGCCATTTGGCCGGCCAGTTCCTGCAATTGCGAGCTGACCAGTCGAAGTTCATCGTGCATGGTCAAGAAACCACGCTGGGACAGTTGCTCGTTTCGGTTAGCATGGTCCTCCTGCTGGGCTTCCTCCATGCTACTGATGATGACACCTGTAAACAGGTTGAGCATGATCATCGTGCCCAGCAGAATGAAGGACATAAAGTAGATCGTCGTGGCCACGGGCTGTGCCTCCGATACACGCTGCCCCTCGCTCAAGACTTTCCATGCATCATCATAGGTGACATCCGATCCCAACATCTGAGTGTCCCGGACATCGTTCCAACCTTCGAGCGTCAAGACTTGAAAGAGCGTACCAGCTGTCGAATGCAGGGTGCCAAAACGCAGCGGATCGTTCTTACCAAAAGTGATCGTACCGATGACTGAGTAGATATAGAAATGCAGTCCCAGCAAGACGCCGATATATCCCAACGATGGAATGGATTTCAACAACGCCGCCACCAACAGACGCAGTCGAGGCAGCACAGTAATCATCCGCATAGCGCGAAGAATTCTGGCCATACGTACCACACTGGCCGAATGCATATCGATCGGCAGCAGGCAGATAACCACGATGATGAAATCAAAGAGGTTCCACGGCTCTTGGAAAAATTTCCATGGCGAAGAACCGCAGGCAATAATTTTCATCGCGATCTCGATGACGAAGACGGTCAAAATAATATTTTGCCCGATTTGAAGGACCGCCCCTGCCGACGTACCTTCCGACCACTGTGGATACGTCTCAAGGCCGGCCAGTAAACCAGAAATCGCGATTAGCGAGATGATGAACCGGCCGAACCACTGGGAACGCGTAATCTGATAACATAAATCAACCACCTGTCGGCTCCTGAAATCATTTGAGCTGTTACTAATTGGTTTTTTTCTTGGTAGCCTTCGGGGACGGCTGAGGAACCTTGGGGGATGTTTTGGCCACCTTGGGCGACGATTGGCTACCCTTCGGCGCCGGCGTCTCTTTGGGTGATGCCTTTTTTCCCTTGGTTGGTGCTGGAGTTACGACCGCTTTAGCCTGGCCTTTTTTTGTGGCCTGACTCGAGGACTTGGCATCCGAGCCTTTTGCCGGATCGTCTTGATTGGCCTTTTTATCGCGCTCGGCAAATGTGCGGCTGACATTTACGGCTGAGCCCGTTTGGGCTTTCATGGCTTGCCGCAACAACCGTGTGCGCGGCACTTCATCTCCCGTAGTGAATTCGAAAACAACGTTGGTCGCCGATTCAGCCTTGAATCGCCCCCCAACCATACGTGCCCCGCGGTCCAGTCCCTCAGGTAAGGCAGACCGCAGCTCCTTCAGCTCAGCGTCCTTGAACTCCTTTTTAGGCTTCACGGAGATCACGCAACCATCCGCCTTCCACGCCACGCCACATTCTTGCCATTTTTTGCGTTTGACAGCTTTACTCAGATCCAGCATAGCGGTGTCGACGCTGACCTCATGCTCAAAGACGCCCGCCCGGATCTCGTACTTCTCAAAGTCGATGCGACCAAACGTTTGTAATTGGTCCGGTTTCGCACCCACCAAATTACCGATCGCGGCGCGAGCCGCCGGACGAATCTGTTCGATGCTGCGTTCTAAAAAACTGTTGAGTGCGTCCAGCGCTTTCTTCGCCTCGTCAAAGGCACCGTCATCGCCAGCTTTATCTTCTGCCTGACAACGCATCACCAGCTCAAAGGTTTCGACGAGCTTGGATTCCATAGCAGTACGCAGCTTTTTCAGCTCTGCACTTTTGCGTACTTCAAACTCTGGCGGTTCATCGCGGACGTACTCCTTGGGAACCACCACTTCAAAATCCAGCTCCAACGTTTGAGCATCCACTACCGCCAGAGCCGCCGGACCAACCAGTTTCTGAACGTCCAGCCACTCTGCGCGAATTGCGATGCTCGCATCTTTCTTACCCATGATTCGAGGCACCTTCATTTTCGACCAGTAAACCTACGAACATGTCGACGACCCTAATCAAATAAGTACGTAAACTCACCATCATTGACGCTGACCCGTACTTGCGACATTTTGTTTCCGCTCATTAAGCGAGTCAACATCTCGCGGCTGATTGCGGGCAATAATGTGTTGGTCAGAATGGCGTCGATCATACGACCACCGCTTTCCAGCTCCGTGCAGCGATCGACAATCAGTTGCACCACGTCATCATCGAATACAAAAGGCAGTTTGTGATTGGCTGCGATCCGCTTCTCGATGCGGCTCAGTTGCAGCCGACAGATGTTGGCCACCATTTCATCGCTCAACGGATAATAAGGGATGGTTACAATGCGGCCCAGCAGGGCCGCTGGAAAGACCTTCAACAAAGGTTCGCGAAGCGCTTTGGCTATGCCCTCGGGACTGGGCATTAGTTCCGGATCTTTGCACAGATTCATGATCAAATCGCTGCCGACGTTGGTCGTCAACAGGATCAGCGTATTCTTGAAGTCAATCAAGCGACCTTCGCCATCTTCCATGATCCCTTTGTCAAAGACCTGAAAGAAGATTTCATGCACGTCGCTATGCGCTTTCTCGACCTCATCCAGTAGGACAACGCTATACGGCTTACGACGCACGGCTTCAGTAAGGATGCCACCTTCACCATAGCCAACATATCCCGGAGGGGCGCCTTTGAGTGTCGAGACCGTATGCGCTTCCTGAAACTCGCTCATGTTAATGGTGACGATGTTCTGCTCACCACCATAGAGCGACTCGGCCAGCGCCATCGCGGTCTCTGTCTTGCCCACACCCGAGGGCCCCGCCAGCATAAACACGCCGATCGGTTTGCTGGGATTGTCTAGCTTGGCGCGCGAAGTTTCGATGCGTTTCGCAATCATGTCCAGGGCATGACGTTGACCAATGACACGGCGATTGAGTGTATCACCGAGAGTAAGCACCGCTTCAATCTCGTTCTTCACCATGCGTCCCACTGGAATACCTGTCCAGTCGGCCACCACCGAAGCAACGGCTTGTTCGTCGACCGTTGGCAGGATGAGCGGGTTGTCGCCCTGCAACTCGGACAACTTGGTTTGATGCGTTTTCAATAGCGTCAGCAGTTTCTCACGCTGTTGCTCCGTTAAGGCGGCGGGAGCTTCCTCCGCAGCCGGTTCGGCCACGGCTTTGACCTGGTCGGCGCGAGCTTCCAGTTGACTGTGAGTACCTTCGACTTTGCCCGTCGTTTGGCGAAGCTTGGCGCGAATCTTCAAGATGTCTTCAACTAACTTCTTTTCACTGGTCCAACGCTGCTCAAGACCCTCTAAACGCACTTGTTCACTCAAGAGTTTTTCGCGAGCGAATTGTTCGCG
Organism: Pirellulaceae bacterium; assembly: GCA_020846515.1. Classification (GTDB taxonomy): domain Bacteria; phylum Planctomycetota; class Planctomycetia; order Pirellulales; family Pirellulaceae; genus Aureliella. The sequence goes on along the minus strand of JADLDX010000703.1, from coordinate 4,700 downwards.
CTCACGAGTATCGACGCCCACTGCCTTCTCGCGATCGATAATTTCCAGTTCGGTCTTGAGCGCTTCGATGTGCCGTCGGCAATCATCGACTTCAGCCGGTACGGCGTGCTGACTGATGGCCACTCGCGCGGCCGAAGTATCCAGCAAGCTCACCGATTTGTCAGGCAGTTGTCGAGCGGGTATATAACGATGTGACAGACGCACAGCGGCTTCGATGGCTTCGTCGAGAATCTGGACACGATGATGGCGTTCCAAGGTAGTGGCTAGTCCACGCATCATCAGGATAGCTTTCTCCTCGCTGGGCTCATCAACTTGCACAACTTGGAATCGTCGCGTAAGAGCCGGATCTTTTTCGATGTGCTTTTTGTATTCGGCCCAAGTCGTCGCCGCGACCGTGCGCAGCGTACCGCGAGCCAACGCGGGCTTGAGTAAGTTGGCAGCATCACCTGTCCCGGCGGCACCACCTGCGCCGACCAGCGTATGCGCTTCGTCGATAAACAGGATAATCGGCTTCTGTGAAGACTGAACCGCTTGAATGACCTGCTTCAGTCGCTCTTCAAATTCACCTTTCATACTCGCCCCGGCTTGCAGCAAGCCGACATCCAAGGCTCGCAGCGAAACGTCCTTCAAGGTAGGCGGAACATCACCGGCTGCAATGCGCAGGGCAAAACCTTCGACCACGGCCGTCTTGCCGACGCCTGCTTCACCAGTAAGGATTGGATTGTTCTGACGGCGACGCATCAGAATATCGACGACTTGCCGAATCTCATCATCGCGACCCACGATCGGATCGATTTTGCCTTGTCGAGCTTGCTCCGTCAGGTCAACCGTGTAGCGGTTGAGTGCATCGTTGTCGCCATTAGCTCCCGGCATCGCGCCGCTGGCTTCACCGGGCGACGCACCGCCACCAGCACCGGCTCCATCGCGGCGTTCCAGCGACTGCTCCACCGACGCCCCGACAATACTGGCGAATTCCGCCGTGAGCTGATCCAGCTTCACCTTCTCAAACTCGCGACTAATATTCAGCAGTGCATTGCGCAGTGTCGGCGTCTTCAAGCAGCCGACGATCAAGTGTCCCGTGCGAACTTGATTGTCGCCGAACATTAATGTGGCATACAACCAACCGCGCTCGACGGCTTCGTCGACGTGCGACGAGAGGTCCGAGATACTGGTCGCACCGCGTGGCAAGCGGTCGAGTGCGTCGGTAAAGTCTTTGGCCAGTCGAGCGGGTTGCAGCTCGAACTTGCGAATAATTTGATGGATGTCGGAATCTTGCAGCTGCAAAATCTGGTGGAACCAGTGCACGATCTCGACGTAGGGATTGCCTCGCAACTTACAAAACGTGGTTGCGCTTTCGATGGCTTTGAACCCAAGGGCATTAAGTTTGCCAAATAGTTTAGGACGACTGATTTCGGACACGCGACGAATTCCTTTTCAAAGGAGTGAGGATGTTGTTTGGTTGCAAAATTATTTTGGTATCGAGTGATCGGATCATGGAAAGCTGTGTAAACAGCTCGGCACGTCCACTGTGGAGATCAAGGCCTATGCATCATGCACCTTTTTTGGCTCGGACCGGACCACGACGCGGAGCCATGGGGTCGATGACTAACTCGCAGGCGTCTTGCGGCGGTGTGCGACTGGCCAGCCATGTGGTCCATCCCAGGCTGCCCTGGCGTCCCAACTGCATGTGTTTGACTTCAGTCTTTTTCAGCACCAACTGGACAACCCAACTGAACTGGAAACCCACGTATTGATCTACGATCGACCGCAGCCGCTTTAGACTCTCACCAGGTGGCAACAATTTGACGAACGACTGGTAATCTAATGGTCCGATCACGATGCGAAAGCGCTGCTGGCAATCGCGGACTCTGGCACCTACGGTTGTGCTGACACCCAATTGTCCCGCAGAGGCGCCGCGGCCTAGTTGCCACCGACAGTCGTCGGGCAGGCGAATCCAGTGGCTGACGAAGGGTACAATTTCCGTGGAGGCTCCAAAGTAATTCTCCAATATCGCCCGCAGACCGTCGGCGTGCCGCGTATTGCAAGCCAAGTGAGCTGCGAAGAACAGCTTGGCGCGGTCAGGCATAGCATCACGAGCTCGCGTCGTGGTCATACCCAATCCACATAGAGCTCCGATATACTTGGCAAATCGATCGGACTCTGGTCGATCGAGGTGTACGGTCGGCTGGCTGTCGGCCCAAGCTCGATAGAAAAACGTGGCCATCCGGTGGTGAAAAATATCGGCGAAACGTGCAAACGTGTGGTCGCGTTGATGCTGAATTCTCTGCTGCACGAACTCCGTGATGTGCGTGGGCATGGGCCCATTGGGTCCAAATACACCTAAGAAATAGGTTTTCAGTTGCCAGGTGTCATCTGACGCTCGACGCTGAAAACTTGCCAGCGGTGCCGGCGCGAATTTCAAATTGGGATCCTGTCCCAGACGTATCGCTTCCTCGCCAGGCCGATCCGATGTGCCCGTACGAGGACTGTCTGGGAACATGCTGTCCAGCATGCGCAGAGCGCTAAAAAAACCATAGCGATAGGGTTGAAGTTGAAGAGCACGCAGCTTCTCTAGAGAATCTGTCTGCGTCCGACGTTGATCGGCCATCGCATTACCTCACCGCGGTCCAAGGTTCGCAGAACAGTCTGAGTAAACGAATTGATCGAAACATACTTGCTGAAGAAGTCCGAGAGCACTGAGGCCAATAGAAACGCACTGGCTCCATCGAACTTCGACTCATCGCACGTCAATGTAATCTCGACCCCACGGCCGAATGCCAACGGTCCACGTCGCGATAGTCGATGAATGATCGAACGCGACGCGACCGAAACGACACCTTCGGTTTCGCGCGTGTTGCCCGTGGCATAAACATCTTCGTACAACATCAACATTTCGCGCAGCGTGGCCGCCCCATTGTTATCGCTGTCGATGATCGATAGATAATTGAGTGCCAAATGACTTATCAGTCGCCAACTGCGATCACCAGGCAGAGTCGCAAACGAAGGTGTTGGCTCTGTCGGACCTGCCAGGCAACGAATGGATTTGACCGGCGCACCAGTCTCGAGAGTGAAATCGGTATTCAGTTTGCCGACAGGCATGGAAAGCGGCAAATCGCGATTGGTACACAACAGCTTTAGATTCAACTGGGACAACGAGGGACTGTACGGCGCGTTGGCAGGATCGACGATCGACAGATAAACTTCGCTACCGATATAGCTGCTGCGCGGGCCTTTGCGGCGTTGTTTGGCTGATAGCTGGCGAGGCGCTCGTCGCGTGGAGTAGTAACCAGTTTCGCGTGTTGAACCGGCCAGATCCGCGTCCTCAATGGCGTAAAATGGTCGGAAGGACTGCCCTGCCTCGGAACTAGCGTCGAAGCCTTGCACGCCCTGAACCGAATAGACTTCGTAGTCCATGGGGCGCGTGCGATCGGGAACGATATGGTACTCCACCTCAGACTCGTTCAGATGAATTCGATCGGCCATGTGCGGAAACAAATTGATCGCTGGCGAACAGTTCAGCGCAAAGTTTTCCAAGTCGACGATGTTCTCCAAACGCGCGTGCGAACGGCGTAGCGGCAAAATTAAATCGACTTCATTGGTTGGGCAACGCGAAAATGCTTTTTGCAGTCCGATGAATTCGACAAACATGAATCGCTGGTAAAACGCAAAATACTCGTTGAGCAGCCGATAGCCTTTGAACGACTGTGGACCAGTGGGCAAGAGAGCCTGATCGTCCTCGAAGCCCATAGGCCCTACAGCGTTATCCAAGACCACGGGCGACGTTTGTCCCTCCCACATGACGATCATGCTACTGACATCAGCGAACAATTGTTCGTAGAGCAACATGGAGCGTGAGTCACGACCGCGTAGAAAAATGGGCAGTCGATCGATGGGTAGTTCACGAAACGTGTTGACTTTCGGTACAGCCAACCGCAAGTGCAAGATCGATTTGGCGTCCTGAAAGCGACTGGGTAGACGCGAGGCCACCACATCGCGACTAGAGTAACTGGCATGCTTGATGGTCAACGGCCACAGCGTGACATCTTGCGATGTGCGGTACTGACATTTGGTCTGGTCGCCAGGCCCCATCAGACTATGAATCGACGTACCGCGCGGCAGTGTGAAGCCTTTCAGTAGACTGCCTTCCTGCAGATCGGGTTCGAACTGTACCACCGCCATCGACGGTGTTGGCGCCAGATAGTGTGGATAGATCATCTCCATGAGATGATCGGTAAACTTTGGAAACTCCGATTCCAGTTTCAGATGGACCCGGGCGGCCATGAAGGCAAAGCCTTCCAGGAGTCGTTCCACATAGGGATCAGCGCATTCAAACGAATCCAGCCCCAAACGCCCGGCGATCTTCGGAAATTCTTTGGCGAATTCGCCACCCATCTCGCGAATGTAGAGTAGTTCGCGATTGTAATAGTCCAGCAGGCGAGGATCCATAGTTGGTCGGCTCTACATTCCGTTGGTTACTGTTTCGATTCGGCAATGCTCACCTTGCCAGTTTCCAGATCCAGTTCCGTTCTCAAGTACATTTTGATCGGTACCGGTTGAGCCCACAGTTCTCCGTCGATTTCAAAGACGACCGTATTGCGGCTCATCAAATCAAACGTGTAGACCACGCGTACGCTCAACGTATCTTTCAGGATCCGGGGCTCGAAATTAATGATGGCCTGGCGGACTTCGCGCTCCATGCG
>JADLDX010000702.1 GCA_020846515.1 Pirellulaceae bacterium | reverse complement strand
GCGCCAGCCCCAACGACCCAACGGGCTGCATGCGTTTGTAGTGCCCGGGTCCAGCGCAGAGAGCGTCGACTCCAAGCCATCAATGGCAAAGCATCCAACTCGACGGCTTTCGCGAACGCAGCATCAATGTGTGGCAACGCCGCGTTCAATCGCTCGCGCTGTTGTTCGCTTGTCGGCGATGCACTAAAGCTTTCTGTGATCAGCGCTCCCACAACTACCCAGTTATGGTCGTTTCGACTGACTGGCGATCCGAGGGTCGGGTTCGAGCCTGCATAGTCTTGGTAATAAGACAGCGGGAGTGGATCTGAGATCTGACTGGAGATTCGTTTCGAGTTCGAGCCAGTGTTTCGATCAGTAGTTCGATCAGTGGTGTTTGGGTGGTCCAAGCGTTGAAACAGGGGATCGATCGCCAATTGCTCGCAACCCGAAGCGTGCAAATACTTCTCAAGCGTAGCCGCGCGTTGCGGTGGTTCCTCGATGGTCGAAGGAAAAGCCCAGGGACGTCGGCTACGAATAACGGTTTCGGCCAGTTCTTCCAACATACGAAGCTGGGCCGCTCGAGGCTCGAAAGCCGCTACGCCGCTGACGGCGATCGTGCTGGTGCGGCCACTGGAGTATCGCACCAGCACAGCCCGATCACAGTTCACAAACTGCCGGACTTCGCTAACTATCTCATAAGCGGTTTCATCGATCGAAAGTGGGCGATAAATGCGAGCGATGATTTGGTGAAGCTCGATGAGCATTTGCTGTCGAGCCGCAAAGCTTCTTAGCATCTGCGCGTTATGAAAATCTCGCGCAATCTCGGCAATAGCGCTCAGCAAGCGTTGCTGGGTTTGCAAGCTGCCGGACGCGTTCGTCTCGAACACAAGTTCAATGGCCAAGAAGGCTTGCCCATCCACGCGGCACGGAAAAAAGCGAAATACCTTGCCATCAGCCGTTTGCTCCGACCACTCGCGCCCGGCACCAGGATTGGCTGTCGAGGATGGAGTTATGGACTCGCCGTGCTGCCCGTGTGGCCCGGACTGCTCGTGCTGCCCGGGATGACAGACCTCTGCCAATGCCAACTCGTGTAGCTGTTGCAGTGGCTCATCGTGCTGCAACCCCAACTCCAACAGACCTTCGGCAACTTCTAGTCGATAGCTGGTGCCAACCAAACTCCAAATCGCAGCGGCACTCGGACGAGCCAGGGAGATAATTGCGTCGAGCATGGCGCGAAAGAACACAGTTGGCTGCGGTGCCGTCGCAGCCAAGTCGGTCAATTCATCTAGTAGTGCGTCCAGCAGAGTCACCTCATGTTTGCCATTCCGGCACAACACCCTAGCTGCCCCAGCCTGCGAGGCTTACCAAAAGTCACTGCGGGCGATTTTGGAAAGATTTTCGAACTATACCGATTATATCGTTGTATGCCAAGCAATCACCAGCCCGATAAGTGCCGTATGACCGATTGCCGATCACGCAAGACGAAGTATCGCATCGCAGTTACGTTTGTGGCTGCGCTGATTTCGTTTTGTGCCAGCCTACATGTTGGCTGTGCAAGTCGTCGTAGCCGGTGGGTCACGCCCGAACGCAAGTCAGAACTGCTCGACTTCGTTAATAAAGACGAACCGGTTTCTGAACAGGCACCCGACCGGTCTTCGGAGCTGGCTGGCTTGCCTGAAACGCTATCATCCCCACTCTCTTTGCACGACCCGGAGCGTCCTGCCTGGTTGATCTCACCTGCCGAAGCTGTGCAGATTGCCGTCGAGCGATCGAAAGTGCTGCAAGATCTGGGGGGATCGATTCTGCGCAATGCTAATGGCATCAATACGATTCACGAGCCGGCCATTCAAGCGACCGATCCGCGATTAGGTGTGGAAGCTGCCCTGTCTGCTTTTGATGCTCAGCTGAACTCGCGCACGTTTGTTTCGAAAAATGACTTCCCCATCAACAACCGATTGCTGGGCGGTGGTACCAACCAGGTCAAACAAGATCTGATTACGTTTCAGAACGAATTGACCAAGGCGACAGCCTATGGCACAGAGCTCTACTTTCGCAAGAACACAACGTACGATTCCAACAACGCGCCTAGCAATCTCTTTCGCAGTAGTTGGCAGACGAATCTCGAGGCGGGCTTTCGACATCACTTGGCGCGTGGTGGCGGCACAGACTTCAATCGCATTGCCGGACCGGGCGCGGTACCAGGCGTTTATAATGGTGTGTTGATCGCGCGTGTCAACGCTGATAGTCGCATTCTCGTCTTTGAAATGGGCCTGCGCGATTTGGTCAGTGACGTCGAGAACGCCTATTGGGATTTGTATTACGCCTATCGCAACCTGGAAGCCAAGATCGCCGCGCGGGACGCAGCCTTGAATACGTGGCGAGTCGAACGAGTGAATCGTGAGCAGCAAAGTGGTTCAGGCGAAAAAGAAGCGCGAGCTCGCGAACAATATTATCGCTTTGAAGCGCAAGTTCTTGAGGCACTGACTGGCCGAGAAATAGAAGGCACGCGCACCAATAATGGCAGCAGCGGCGGTACGTTTCGCGCGGCCGAAGGCGTTCACGTGGCTGAACGACGCTTGCGTTTGTTGATGAACTTGCCGATCAACGACGACCGTATGTTACGGCCCTCGCATGACCCGATCTTAGTCAATGTTGTTTTTGATTGGGACCAGGTCGTTAACGAATCGTTACAGCGTCGCCCAGAACTTCGCAAGCAAGATTTGCAACTCAGTCGCGATCGCCTAGAACTGCTCGCCAGTCGCAATGCGTTATTGCCTCAGATTGATCTGTTAACCCAATATCGCCTGCGTGGCTTTGGTCATGACTTGTGGGGGCAGAGCGAGGTGCCCTTCGACAATGCCGTGGCCAACATGGCCAGTGGCCAATTCCAGGAATGGCAGTTTGGTCTGGAAATGAATTTACCGATTGGTCTGCGACGTGCCTACAACAACGTGCGCAACGCTCAGCTCAAATTGGCTCGCGATCAAGATCTGTTGCAACAAAAGCAGCGTCGAGTCATCCACGACTTGAGCAACGCACACTCAGCGACCATTCGGGCCTATGAGATCGCTGCGGTAACGCTCAATCAACGCATGGCGGCTCATGAACAACTGGCTATTTTGCGAAATCTGGAAGAGTCCAGCAATCGCGTGAACACTACCGAGTTGCTGGATGCGCAAAGCCGAGCCGCCCAGGCCGATACCTCGTACTACGACTCGCTGGTGCGCTACATGATCGCTTTGAAGAATCTACACTTCGAAAAAGGGACTCTGCTGGAATACGGCAACATTGCCTTCGTCGACCGGGTCTTGCCCTTGCGTGCGTATGACGTACCAGTGACCCAAATCAACCAAGCGACTGCTCTCCCTTCCCCACGCGAGCCTCCGGCTGCGCCGTAGCCACCCGTCGCCAGACGGTGGAACCGTAGCCATCCGTCGCCAGACGGTGGAAGCCGTAGCCACCCGTCGCCAGACGGTGGAAGCCGTAGCCACTGTCGCCAGACGGTGGAAGCGGTTCAGGTGATTTCCCACCGCTTGGCAGCGGGTGGCTACGAGCGCGGTGGAAACGTTTCAG
>JADLDX010000701.1 GCA_020846515.1 Pirellulaceae bacterium | reverse complement strand
GCATCGATATAGGCTTCATTATTGATGTTGGCGTAGTTCAAGGCGACACCTACGCCCACGCCCCAGTCACCAGCTTGAGTTGTCGCAGCGTTTGCAACCCCCGAGACATCGACGTTGGATAAACTGCGAATGCTCGACACGCCTGAAGCAGTGATCAATCGATTCTGAGGCAGATAACTCCGCGTGAAAGACTCGACGATGTTGACGGTCACAGCCGCCGATACATCGATCGAATTGCGCGAAGTGGCTGCGGTTGGTCGACTTTGAGTGCCAGTGCTGGATGGTCCGCGTGCTCCACCATTGCTGGCCGTCGTGCCAGCGCTAGTGGTGGCTGTGCCCGAGGCACTGTTCGTGTTGGAGCTTCCCGCGGCAGAACTGGAGGCGCCTTGTGCATTGGCGGTGGTATTTCCGGTTGTCCGCGAAGCATTGGTGGACAGGAAGGTAAGATTGCCAGGAGCACTCAAGTTGCGATTGATGGTGGTCTCGGTGGTTTCATTGACGTAAGACAACGTCATCACGGCCGCGATGTTGGAGTCGGTGCCAGTCGTCGCATCACCTTGCCCCGTTGTATTCACAACACTTGTGTGATCGGCCGTAGCGGTAAGATTGCCGGTGCCCGTGAGTGTGAGCACCGAACCTGAACCAATCGAGGCCAGGGTATCTTCGGTGACGATAGCCATGGCCAGCGCGCCGGCGATGGCCGTGCCGCCTTTGGCTCCAGCCTGTGCGGTCGTGTTCTTGGTGTTATTGGCGGTCGCATTCAGGGTGAGACTAGTGGCGCCACTTAGTTGTCCTTGGTCGAGCAAGCGAGCTTCTGTGACATGGTCGACAATGTTTAGCGCAAACGATGCACCCGCTCCTGTACCGCTGCCCCCGGCGCTGGCGGGTTGCTTGGGCGTGGCGCGAACCGTATCGGTGGTGGTCATCGTCGCGGACAAATTCACGTTGGATGAACTGGCGTTGACGTTGGCAGCCACTGGATTGTTGTTCGTATTGCGATCGCCGATATATGCCCGAGCGTCGGCCGTGTTGATATTGATGGCGACAGCCCCAGCCAGATTGAGATCACTGCTGGACGAACTGCCCGTCGGGCCCGAGGTGGCGTCGAGCGTGACGGTGGCCGGGCCACCAGTATCACCAATGCGTGCGTTGATGTTGATCTGGTTGCCGTCGAGCGTTGAAGTGCCGCGAACTCTCGAAATGGCATCGCCGCTGACATTCTGTAGTGCCACGGCAGCGCCAATGCCTGAACTGCTGTTGCCGTTGGCAGTGGATGCATCGGCCAGAGTCGAGAACGTATATTTGGCGTCGGCCAATTGAGTCAAGTTGCCAGCGCTCGAGATAAGCGTGGCATTGTTCACATCGACCAGCGTGTCACCGCTTAGGTTGCTTACCGCGATCGCCGCGGCCAGGTTCATATTGCCGCTGGGTGTGCGCGCGTTGTTGCCCAGCGCGTTCGTGCCCGCCGTGCCACCACCGCCACCTGTGACGGCCCGTGGCGTGGCATTGGCTGTCGCATTGGCGACGCGATTGCTGTTGGCAGTTAGTGACAAATTGCCGACGGACGTGATCGATGAATTTCCAGAGACGAGGATTTCCGTAGACCCGGTAATGGTGGTAACTGCCACCGTACCGCCGGCATCCGAAGAGCCTGCGGTACCATCTGCGTTGGCCACAGCGTTGATGGAATTGTTGGCCAAGATGGTCGCCAGTCCACCCGCAGTCAAAATCGCGCCGGTGTTGATGTTTACCGTTACCGGGTTGTTGATCGTCGTCAACACGACTGCTGCGTCTTGTTGTTGATCGTTGTCGTTGGCATTCCCATCGTTCGCCGGGTTGCGACCGACCGTCGTGTTGATCGTCGACTGAGCATTGATCGATAGATTGTTCGTTGCGACGATCACTCCACCGATAATGGTGACTTCGGAACTGCCGTCCAGGATCGCTTCCGCGAAAGTGAGATTGCCACCAAAGGCCGAGTCGGGCGTGACTAGCATCGTCTTTGTGGCTGTCGCATCGATCGTCAAATTGGTTGCATTCAATCGACTATTCTCGATGCGGACTTCGGCGGACATCGTCTCCAGGAAGGCGCTCAGGTCAGTCGCGTCGCCCGTCGTGTTACTGGTTGGATTGGAACGGAGCAAGAGATCGCCAACTACATTGGCGTTGACATCGTCGACCAGAATATCAGCGGTCGTAATGACGCTCAGTCCAAAGTTAACCACGGTTGGACTGGCTGCTGAGCCAGCTGCTTCCAGTACCAGGCTATCGTCACCGAATAACGTATTGACCAGTGGCAGTGGATCGCCGCCGTTGAAGTTAACGGTCAAGCGGCCACTGTTGCTGGCAGTGTTGGCGGCGATAAAGCTCTGGAGTGTGGAGAGCGAATCGAGATCGACGCGAATCGTATCGCTGGCGTTGGAGAGCTGCTCGATATTGGAGTCATCACGGCGAATGTTAACAATCGAATCGGCCGTCAGTGCGCCGGAGACGATTGTCGAGCTGCCCGCGACCAGCCGCACCGAAGGCGTGGAGCCATTCAGGAAGCCTTGCAGTCGTAAGTCGGCTGTGGGCAGGGTGGTGAGATCGCTCGGATAGATGAGATCTATCGCTAAGAGTTGCCGCTGCTCAAGTTGTTCGAAGAGGGTCCGGCGGCGAATATTGGATGACAACCCGCGGAGACGCGCGGAGCGTCTGCGTGACTTGCGCGACATGATAGACCATTTTCAAAAATGAGAAATGCAATTAACGCTTACGGCGCCATACAAGCCAGCCGCCAGCGAGCGAGAGAAGTAGAGTCGTGGCGGGTTCGGGCACACTGGTGACATTGATATTCACACGTCCCAGCACGAAATCGCCACTGCCGACGTTTCCGTACTTCAAACCATCGAACTCGGTAGTGGTGAAGTAATTGCTCTTGGGGCCATCGGCCACGATCAAGAAAGATCCAGAGACATTGGCACCTTGCGGAGCCAGAAACATTTCAAAGAGTCTGCGGCCACTGGCCGTGATCGCGACATTCTCTAACTGCGCATTGTCGCCACTGACGCTGTAGACCGAATCTTGTAAGGCCACCACCAGAGGTGCAGAATAATTGGCAAAGACTCGGTCGGTGGTAGGTTGAGCGACAGAAGATATACGCAGTGCACCGGTAGCGCCAGGTTCAGCCACAAAACGCAACCCGACGCTAAATGCATTGAGAACATTATCGTTGGGAGGCGTAGAATTCGCCGAAACCGAAATCGTTATTGGCCCAGGTCCACCCGGCAGCGCAGCAGGATCCCATTCAATGGTGCCCACCGAATTGAGAATCATATCCGCTTGCGCTAAATCCGGGCCGCAAACGCTCAGTGCCAAGAATAAACAGCAATTTAACAGTAGTTTCGGACGCATTAGGTTGCTCGATTCTTCTGTGCCAAACCAATGAACCAGTTAGGCCCTATGCAGTTGGCCCTTGTCAGTTGGGCCCTATGCAGACTGGCTTGGTGAACCGATGCCACTTGTGCGGCAGATTGTTTCAAAAAAATGTAAAGATTTATGAAAAAAGTTTAACTTTTTGGAAACCACGATGGTGGCTGTTTGGGATGGTGATCCTTTGCGGAATGCTCTCGGCCAGTGTTCGACGAGTTTTTGGGCACCGTAGCCACCGTCGCCAGGCGGTGGCGGCGTTGCGTCGGTTCACCACCGTTCGCAGCTTGGCAGCGGTAGCTACGCGCAGCGGCGAGACTGAACCCAACTTGAGCCTGTCGAGTCGATGCAGACCGACTGAGACCTGGAAGGAGTGGATAATCTGGCTGGGCGCAGTTAGGCCCTTAACCTGGACTCTTCCAGTAGTTCCACTTTAGTTTCGCGGCATCGCGTCCACCGTTGGCGTAGTACACGGCCATACGGATCACATAGAGGTAGTTATTACTGGTGGGATGGTCTTCGCGACTATTGGCGGTTTGAAGCTGTTCGAAAAGGCTCTCAGCGTCAGCGCCCACCAGTTGCTCGACATTTTCGATTCCGATGCGAGCGAAGTCCTTTTGAAAAGTGCGACCAATTCCCGGTATAGTTTGAAGGTTGCCGGCCATGATTCTGAAGCAATTGCTGGGGCCTCTGTTTCCAAATTACTTCGCTTAATTCTAAGCCCACTGCTCTGTGACCGACAACTTGGCCATCGATCGGACCGGCTGGAATGTCACAGCCATTCTAGTTGTTCGAGCCATAAAGCCCTGTTAGCATGTATGACAAGTTCAGTAGGCGATACGCGTTAGCGAATTGGGAGTGGGTTGGCCAATCATGAATATTGTTCGAATTCGTTTTGCCTTGGTAGATGGCCTGAGCCTACTTCGGCACTTTAGACTTAATCTCGCTGAACATAACCTGGTTGGGCTTCGCTGTACCGGTTTCATTTGTGCACTCCTTTTCTTTGGGCCGCTGCGTGATGAGGTACGGGGGCAAGAGCCAGCCACGACGGCCGACCAGATAAACTTCTTTGAAATGAAGATTCGTCCCGTATTGGTTGAACACTGCTACGAGTGCCACGCAGCCGGTGCCAAGATTGTGCAGGGAGGACTTCGCGTCGACCATCGCGTGGGTTTGTTAAAGGGTGGCGATACCGGTGCGGCGATAGTTCCTGGAGACATTCAGCGAAGTCCGCTTTTGGCTGCACTGCGTTATGAAGAGCTCGAGATGCCTCCGAAGGGCAAGTTGCCCGCGGCGGTCATCAAGGATTTTGAGATGTGGGTAGCCATGGGTGCTCCCGATCCTCGTCGAGCGGACGATGTGCCAGCTGCACGGAAGATCGACTTGGACGAAGGACGCAAGCATTGGGCGTTTCAGCCGGTTACAGATCCAAAGCCGCCCGTGGTCAATAATCATACCTGGCCGATCGACACGCTGGATAACTTTATTCTCGCCCGACAGGAAGCCGCCAGTGTGCAGCCTGTCGCTGACGCGGATCGATACACTTGGTTGCGTCGTGTCAGCATCGATCTGACGGGATTACCTCCCACGCCGGCCGACATCGAAGCGTTCGTGCGCGATAACTCGCCTCATGCCTGCGAAACCGTGGTAGATCGATTGCTAAGTTCCCGAGCGTATGGCGAACGCTGGGCCAGGCATTGGCTGGATCTGACTGGGTATGCGGACATGGTGGGCACGTCCAATAATGTGTTCGCCGAGCACGCCTGGCGATACCGCGATTACTTGATCGAGGCATTTTATAAAGACAAGCCGTTCGATCGTTTCGTGCGCGAACAAGTTGCCGGCGACTTATTGCCGACTGACTCGCCTCTAGAGCGTGCCGATAACATTACGGCAACGGGATTTCTGATGGTGGGCGATGTCGAGATTGTCGAGCCCGATAAAGCAAAAATGGAAGCTGACCATATCGATACTCAGGTCATCAAGATCGGCACAGCATTTCTTGGAATGACGTTAGGTTGTGCCCGCTGTCACGATCACAAGTTCGATCCGATTGCGCTGCCCGATTACTACGGCATCGCCGGGATCCTTCGCAGCTCACCCGCGACACACAAGATTCCCTTCGGAGTCTGGAGTATGCTCAACGCGACTGAGCTACCGGAGACTGAAGCCCAGATCGCGGCGCGAGAGAAGCTCGAATCTGAACATGCTGAAAAGCTGGCCAGCCTGAAGGCCGAGCGTGAAAGTTTGATGGCCGAGCAAAAGACGCTCGCCGACGCCGGTAGCCGAGTTGCTCCGCAACTCGGAAATTCAAGTAACCGCGTTGCTCCGCAACTCGGGGATTTAAGTAGCCGAGTTGCTCCGCAACTCGGTAAGGAAAAAGACAAAGTCAAAGATAATGCCAAAACAGAGGAGTCGCGGAGCGATTCCTCTACGGAGGAGCTCACCAAGAGACGCAACGAATTGGCAGAAAGAATCAAGCAACTAGGTCCGGCGATTGAGCATGCTGAATTCTTTGCGTCCAAGAAGCCGAGAGCTTTTGCGATGCGCGATGGCGACACTCCCGCCGACATGCCCGTTTACATTCGAGGAAACCCTTATGCGCCGGGGGCCGTTATGCCTCGAGGAACGATGCGCGTGGCTTCATGGGACAAGTTTCCAGAGATACCGGGCGGTCAAAGTGGGCGATTGCAATTGGCCGAATGGCTGGCCGACCGACGCAACCCTCTCACGCCTCGCGTGACAGTCAATCGGATATGGCAGAAACTGTTCGGCGAGGGGCTTGTCCGCAGTGTCGACTACTTCGGTACACGCGGAGAGACACCTTCGCATCCGGATTTACTTGATCACCTTGCGACACGCTTTATCAACAGCGGCTGGTCACAAAAGCAATTGATTCGCTCCATCGTGCTCAGCCGAACCTATCGACTGAGCAGCTTGAATGACGCGGCGGCGATGAAAGTGGATCCCGACAATCGACTTTTCTGGCGCATGAATCGGCAGCGATTGGACGCCGAAGCGTTGCGTGACGGATTGCTGGCGGTCAGCGGCGAACTGCAAGCGAGCGGCGGTGGTCCCGCCCTGGTGCTTGAAGAGCTCGAGAACTGTGGAGCGCTGGTTCAACAGGGAGTGAACCCGCCCAACTACGCGCACCGCAAGCCACGTGCGGGGGAAGAGTTCTTGCGTACGATTTACCTGCCAGTGATGCGAACCAACACCGCGACGAACGACCGCCTGCGATCGTTCTTCGACTTCGTCAATCCCGCGCAGATTGCAGGGCAACGCAGTCAAACAGTCGTGCCGACCCAATCCCTGTTTGTGATGAACAATGATCTGTTCCGGAAACGAGCCAAGGCGTTAGCGGATCAACTGCTGTCTGATTCAGCGCCAGCCGACGTGCGCCTAAATCAGCTCTGGCTGCGAGTCTT